>NZ_JBLZPT010000059.1:0-456 GCF_049199985.1 Pseudomonas kitaguniensis | reverse complement strand
CCGTCAGCCACTCGCCGGGGTCGTGGCGTTGGCTGAGTCGCATCAGGTCGTCGCTGTGTTCTGCCCACAGATACCGGTAAATATTCGACTGAAGCATCTCCATCGACAGGCTCGCCGGCACTGGAACACTCAGCCACGGCGGGTCGGCAGGCAGCGAGTGTTCGCCGGGAACCGGGTTGTGGGCTATTTCCCAGCCTGCGCCGTGCCAATAACACACACTGATTTGCAAGTAGTGCAGAGCCGGTACCAGGGTCAGGTGATAACGGGTCAGGCGCTTGCCGGCTTCACCCACGCACACCTCCTCGATGCGGCCATGAATACCTTCGCCATTCAGGCCAAACTGTAAAAAAGCCGGCTGACTGAGCAGGCTCTCCAGATCGAAATCAGGGTACTCGCTGACCAGTTCAACCTGGATCGCGTACAAGCTGCTGATGGCTTCGGTGCCGTGAAACGCCA
>NZ_JBLZPT010000058.1:0-499 GCF_049199985.1 Pseudomonas kitaguniensis | reverse complement strand
TTTTTCCCCCCTGGTTTTCAAACCCCCCTCCCACAGTGATTGGGTTGTGTCAGGTTTATTGGCTGCACTGAAAATACAGTGCGGGACCTTTGTGCCAGGTTTATTGACTGCACTGAAAATCAAATGTGGGAGGGGGCTTGCTCCCGATGAAGGTGTGTCAGTCGATTCATGAGTGACTGATATGCCGCCATCGGGAGCAAGCCCCCTCCCACAATGACCGGGTTGTGTCAGGTTTATTGGCTGCACTGAAAATACAGTGCGGGACCGTTGTGCCAGCTTTATTGGCTGCACTGAAGATCAAATGTGGGAGGGGGCTTGTTCCCGATGAAGGTGTGTCAGTCGATTCTTGAGTGACTGATATACCGCCATCGGGAGCAAGCCCCCTCCCACAGTGACCGGGTTGTGTCAGGTTTATTGGCTGCACTGAAAATACAGTGCGGGACCTTTGTGCCAGGTTTATTGACTGCCCTGAAAATCAAATGTGGGAGGGGGCTTGCTC
>NZ_JBLZPT010000057.1:0-515 GCF_049199985.1 Pseudomonas kitaguniensis | reverse complement strand
ACAACTTGCTGTTCAGTAATCCATTCGAAAGGTTCATGGCCTTGGGCGCGCTGAACCTGATAGTCCACCGCCACGATGTGGCCAGACGCGTAGCGTAAAAACAGCGACCGGCCTACACCATTGTCCAACCGCTCAATGCGCCCGAGAAAATCCCGAACAATCCGCAGCCGGTTGTCGTAAGCATCGCTGATCGCGGTCAGCACACCGTCGCGAAAGTGATAAAAACACGAAGCCTGAGCCAGCACTAATTCACCGGGCAAATCCCCCCAATAAATCGCCGCTTCGGCCAAGCTGTTGGTAATCGCCGGTCGAGAAACGCTGGGTAACGGAAACTCGGTCGACCGATTCTCATGGTCCGTCCACACCACCGAATCACCGTCCACCACCAACCGTTGCGCCAGCGCATGACTCCAGCCAAAGCCCAGCCCGCCATCCACTTCCACCGCACTGGTGCGATATACCCGCGTCCACTCAAACGGCAAAAGCCCGTCCAGCGCGCCGTCGGTGAGGGTCAG
>NZ_JBLZPT010000056.1:0-537 GCF_049199985.1 Pseudomonas kitaguniensis | reverse complement strand
TCAGTCGAATATTTACCGGTATCTGTGGGCAGAACACAGCGACGACCTGATGCGACTCAGCCAACGCCACGACCCCGGCGAGTGGCTGACGGAACAACTCTCGCAGGCTCAGGAGTGGGGATGGTCGACGCCTGAACAGGTGCATTTTTTGATTATCAATAAATTGAATGAAGCTGAGCCACCGCTTATAAAAAATTGGTTACCTCATAACGGCGAAGCACCGCAGGTTCACTTCGAGCGCCTGTTTAATGAAGTGAAGTTTTGGTCTGGGGAGTCATCAGTGTGAGGGTTTTAGGTAGGGTTAATCCGCAGTGCTTTCGGGGCTTGTTTGCGTGCGCAATAGGGTTGGTATTTTCGGGCTGTTCGATAGTGCAGACGGAGAGCTTTACTTTTCAGGCTGAATTGCCGGGAAACTTTACTGTTGGTGCGGTTACGCATTATGAATCTGTATCTGGTGAGATGTGCTCTAAGCGTAAAGCTTTTCGCAGCAAGGAACGCAACGCGGCGAACCTTGTGGAACTGCAGCTACCGCTCACA
>NZ_JBLZPT010000055.1:0-651 GCF_049199985.1 Pseudomonas kitaguniensis | reverse complement strand
GGATGACAACGGCAGGGTCACGGTTCACAACGCCGATGGCAGCCAGGAAGTTTACGTGCATGACCAGCGCGCACGGCTGGTGCAGCGGATTGATCCCGATGGCGCTGAGCATTTCAAATCCTATGACGACCAGGGCCGGCTGACGGTCGAGCAAGACCCGCTGGGGGCGGTGACGGCGTATCAGTACGATGACGCGGGACGCTTGGTCGCGCTGTTTCCGGGGGACGATGAGCCGACTTCCTACGAGCATGACAACGGCTTCGTACGTGTCGTGCGCCGTGGCGGGGCAGTTTGGAAGTATGAGCGTAACGACCAAGGCGACGTCACGCGCAAGACTGATCCCGACGGCAACGTTACGGACTACAGCTACAACAAACATGGGCAACTGACTGGCGTTTGGCATCCCGATAGTAGTTGTCATCGGCTGGTCTGGAATGACCTTGGGCAACTGCTTGAGGCGTTATTTCCGAACGGCAGCAGCCAGCGCTACCGCTACGACGACCTTGGACGCCAAGTTGCGCGCGAGGATGAACATGGCGCACTGACCCAGTATCAGTGGGATGGCGTAGGTCGGTTGAATCGCGTCGTGTTACCCGGCGGCGCAACGCGGGAATACAGCTACAACGCCTACGGAAAAATCACCTCCGAGCG
>NZ_JBLZPT010000054.1:0-718 GCF_049199985.1 Pseudomonas kitaguniensis | reverse complement strand
ATTTCTAGTCTTTGATTAGATCGTTCTTTAAAAATTTGGGTATGTGATAGAAAGATAGACTGAACGTTACTTTCACTGGTAACGGATCAGGCTAAGGTAAAATTTGTGAGTTACTCTGCATTGAGTATTATCGAATTTTCGGCGAATGTTGTCTTCACAGTATAACCAGATTGCTTGGGGTTATATGGTCAAGTGAAGAAGCGCATACGGTGGATGCCTTGGCAGTCAGAGGCGATGAAAGACGTGGTAGCCTGCGAAAAGCTTCGGGGAGTCGGCAAACAGACTTTGATCCGGAGATGTCTGAATGGGGGAACCCAGCCATCATAAGATGGTTACCTTACACTGAATACATAGGTGTATGGAGCGAACCAGGGGAACTGAAACATCTAAGTACCCTGAGGAAAAGAAATCAACCGAGATTCCCTTAGTAGTGGCGAGCGAACGGGGACTAGCCCTTAAGTGGCTTTGAGATTAGCGGAACGCTCTGGAAAGTGCGGCCATAGTGGGTGATAGCCCTGTACGCGAAAATCTCTTAGTCATGAAATCGAGTAGGACGGAGCACGAGAAACTTTGTCTGAATATGGGGGGACCATCCTCCAAGGCTAAATACTACTGACTGACCGATAGTGAACTAGTACCGTGAGGGAAAGGCGAAAAGAACCCCGGAGAGGGGAGTGAAATAGATCCTGAAACCGTATGCGTACAAGCAGTGGGAGCC
>NZ_JBLZPT010000053.1:0-816 GCF_049199985.1 Pseudomonas kitaguniensis | reverse complement strand
GGTGGGGGCTTGCTCCCGATGGCAGTGGGTCATTCGGCACATTTGTCGGCTGACACACCGTCATCGGGAGCAAGCCCCCTCCCACATTTGGTTTTGGCGCCAGTCTTGGCAGTTGGCGAGTGCTTCGGGCTGTTGGCGAAGGCCTCGATGCCTGCGATCAACCTGAAGGAGCGCGCCGCTGAATGCGCTGCTGTCCAACTGTGGGAGGGGGCTTGCTCCCGATGGCAGTGGGTCAGTCGGCAAATGTGCCGACTGACACACCGTCATCGGGAGCAAGCCCCCTCCCACATTTGGTTTTGGCGCCAGTCTTGGCAGTTGGCGAGTGCTTTGGGCTGTAGGCGAAGGCCCCGATGCCTGCGATCAACCTGAAGGAGCGCGCTGCTGAATGCGCTGCTGTCCAACTGTGGGAGGGGGCTTGCTCCCGATGGCAATGGGTCAGTCGGCACATTTGTCGGCTGACACACCGTCATCGGGAGCAAGCCCCCTCCCACATTTGGTTTTGGCGCCAGTCTTGGCAGTTGGCGAGTGCTTTGGGCTGTAGGCGAAGGTCCCGATGCCTGCGATCAACCTGAAGGAGCGCGCTGCTGAATGCGCTGCTGTCCAACTGTGGGAGGGGGCTTGCTCCCGATGGCAATGGGTCAGTCGGCACATTTGGCGACTGACACACCGTCATCGGGAGCAAGCCCCCTCCCAGATTTGGTTTTGACGCCAGTCTTGGCAGTTGGCGAGTGCTTTGGGCTGTAGGCGAAGGTCCCGATACCTGCGATCAACCTGAAGGAGCGCGCTGCTGAATGCGCTGCTGTCCCACTGTGGGAG
>NZ_JBLZPT010000052.1:0-990 GCF_049199985.1 Pseudomonas kitaguniensis | reverse complement strand
CCTGCTGACGCCGCGTTATGCAGCAACCGTCGTATCTCAGAGTCTCCTTGCTTACTCAGTGAGCGGCGTCCGCTCATTTGCCCTGATTCAGACACCCTCAAATCCATTCCCAAGAACGCGATATACGCATCGGCGTTTTCAAACTCGCCTCGCTGAAACGCCATCGTTAGTCCAACTGCGGTGAGAAAACCAATTCCTTCAACGGCTTGGCATCTCTTGACCTGATGCAACAGACCGGCCTTGGTGACGGCTTCTAACAGCCGCTTTTCAATCAGTGCTTCATGCCTGTCAAGACAGGCTGAGATGTTTTTCGAGGAGGCCTTAAGTAACGGCTCACCTGCCCAGCTCTGGTTAAGGGCAACGCGCATTTTCACAAGCGCCGCACGTCGGCGCAGCAAGCTTTGAAGTACGGTGTAAATCTTTGGCGGTGGGCTCCAGGCACGTAAATGGGCCTGCTCATTTGTCAAATAGCGAGACAGTAAGCGGGCATCGCTGGCGTCTGTTTTCGCCCGTCCACCCGTGCTTTTTCGGTAATGGCTCAGGCGGTACCCATCAACAACGTAAACCTTATGGCCCATTGAATAAGCCAGGTTGACGGTATCCAAGTGATAAATATTGGTGGCTTCAATCGCGATGGCACTGCCCGCAGGCAAAGATTTGAGCCACTCCTTAAGTGCGGTTTTGTTGTTCCTTACGATCCTTAGTTCATCGGTTTCACTTTGATGAACCACGACCTCAGCCTTAGCGACATCCACGCCGATGATTGATTGCGAGACAGTCATTGCCATGACAAACACTCCGGGTTAGGGTTTTCGGGCTTGTTGGGGCTTCACCGTTACGCTGGCTTGCTTCTATCGTCGGTCAGGGCCGATGCATTCCTTATCGGCGTTTTGGGTGAAGGGGTGGGGCGAAGTCTCCCACGGTCTGTACTGGCTAGAGTCAGATGCTGGCTTTTAGTCCCACCACCCCTACAAGTCTAACCATACAAGC
>NZ_JBLZPT010000051.1:0-1044 GCF_049199985.1 Pseudomonas kitaguniensis | reverse complement strand
GGCATCAACCCGCTACGCCTGATGGTCCGAGCCGCCCGCATCGCGAGCAAGCCCGCTCCCACAACAGCGCTTTTGATCCAGCCCTTCGCGGCGGCTGACAACTAAAGATAGCGCGCCATGATCTCGTCGATCACGCCGTCTTTGCGCAACCTGGCGGTGCTGGAGCGCGAGTTACCCAAGCTGGATTGATATTAAGTTGATGATCAGCGTGCGCAGTAATCAGGCCATGGCCGCGCATGGCAAGAATGGTATTTACCGCTAAATCAAGACAACCAAAGACAAATCACCTCATCGCAAACCGAACGCGGTCAACTGTGGGAGCGGGCTTGCTCGCGATGGCATCAACCCGCTACGCCTGATGGTCCGCGCCGCCCGCATCGCGAGCAAGACCGCTCCCACAACAGCGCTTTTGATCCAACCCTTCGCGGCGGCTGACAACTAAAGATAACGCGCCATGATCTCGTCGATCACGCCGTCTTTGCGCAACCTGGCGGTGCTGGAGCGCGAGTTACCCAAGCTGGATTGATATTAAGTTGATGATCAGCTTGCGCAGTAATCAAGCCATGGCCGCGCATGGCAAGAATGGTATTTACCGCTAAATCAAGACAACGAAGACCAATCACCTCGTGGTTATCGCAAACCAAACGCGGTCAACTGTGGGAGCGGGCTTGCTCGCGATGGCATCAACCCTATACGCCTGATGGTCCGAGCCGCCTGCATCGCGAGCAAGCCCGCTCCCACAACAGCGCTTTTGATCCAACCCTTCGCGGCGGCTGAAAACTAAAGATAACGCGCCATGATCTCGTCGATCACGCCGTCTTTACGCAACCTGGCGGTGCTGGAGCGCGAGTTACCCAAGCTGGATTGATATTAAGTTGATGATCAGCGTGCGCAGTAATCAGGCCATGGCCGCGCATGGCAAGAACGGTATTTACCGCTAAATTAAAGACAACGGAGACCAATCACCTCATCGCAAACCGAACGCGGTCAACTGTGGGAGCGGGCTTGCTCGCGATGGCATCAATCCGGCACGCCTGATGGTCC
>NZ_JBLZPT010000050.1:0-1716 GCF_049199985.1 Pseudomonas kitaguniensis | reverse complement strand
TGTAGGTAATCTGACCGCCTTCGGTGACCGAATTGTTTGCGGTCAGAGTAACGGTGGTGGTGTCGATCGAATCGGCAATGGTGGTTACAGCCGGTGCAGTGTTCGGCACCAAGTTTTCAAAGTTACCGCCAGCCACACCGGTAATCGTAGTACTGACAATCGAGCCATTGGCGTAAACGTCGTTAGCTGGAGTATCCACGGCAACAGTGCCAACTGACTCACCCGCCTTAATAGTGATCACCGAGCCGTTGCTCAAGGTGACAGTCACTGGCGTCTGCGCTGGGTTAGTCAGGGTAGCGGTGTAAGTGATTTGACCGCCTTCGGTAACCGAATTGTTTGCGGTCAGCGTGACGGTGGTGGTGTCGATCGAATCAGCAATTGTAGTGACTGCAGGTGCAGTGTTCGGCACCAGTTTTTCGAAGTTACCGCCGGTTGCCGACGTAATCGTAGTACTGACCGTCGAGCCATTGGCGTAAACGTCGTTAGCCGGGGTATCGACGGCCACAGTACCAACCGACTCACCGGCCTTGATAGTGATTACCGAGCCATTGCTCAGGGTGACGTTTACCGGCGTCTGCGCAGGATTGGTCAAAGTAGCGGTGTAGGTAATCTGACCGCCTTCGGTGACCGAATTGTTTGCGGTCAGCGTGACGGTAGTAGTGTCGATCGAGTCTGCAATGGTGGTTACAGCAGGCGCTGTATTCGGCACCAAGTTTTCGAAGTTACCGCCGGTAGCCGAGGTAATCGTGGTACTGACAGTCGAGCCATTAGCGTAAACATCGTTGGCCGGGGTATCGACGGCTACAGTACCAACCGACTCACCCGCCTTGATAGTAATCACCGAGCCATTGCTCAAGGTGACCGCTACGGGTGTTTGCGCTGGATTAGTCAGCGTGGCGGTGTAAGTGATTTGACCGCCTTCGGTGATCGAATTATTTGCGGTCAGGGTAACGGTGGTGGTGTCGATCGAGTCGGCAATGGTGGTTACAGCAGGCGCTGTATTCGGCACCAGGTTTTCGAAGTTACCGCCGGTGGCATTGGTAATTGTGGTGCTAACGGTAGAACCGTTGTTGTAAACGTCGTTGGCCGGGGTTTCGAAAACAACAGTGCCATCGGATTTGCCCGCTTCAATAACGATGGTCTGCCCGTTGCTCAGGGTGACAGTCACTGGCGTTTGCGCTGGGTTAGTCAGCGTGGCGGTGTAAGTGATTTGACCGCCTTCGGTGACCGAGTTGTTTGCGGTCAGCGTGACGGTAGTGGTGTCGATCGAATCGGCAATGGTGGTTACAGCAGGCGCTGTATTCGGCACCAAGTTTTCGAAGTTACCGCCGGTAGCCGAGGTAATCGTGGTGCTGACGGTGGAACCATTGTTGTAAACATCGTTGGCCGGGGTATCGACGGCTACAGTACCAACCGACTCACCGGCTTTGATGGTAATCACCGAGCCATTGCTCAAGGTAACCGTTACTGGCGTCTGCGCTGGATTAGTCAGCGTGGCGGTGTAAGTGATTTGACCGCCTTCGGTGACCGAGTTGTTTGCGGTCAGAGTAACGGTGGTGGTGTCGATCGAGTCAGCAATCGTAGTGACAGCAGGCGCAGTGTTCGGCACCAAATTTTCGAAGTTACCGCCGGTAGCCGACGTAATCGTGGTGCTGACAGTCGAGCCATTGGCGTAAACGTCGTTAGCTGGAGTATCCACGGCCACGGTGCCAACCG
>NZ_JBLZPT010000005.1:7630-279810 GCF_049199985.1 Pseudomonas kitaguniensis | reverse complement strand
CGATTGCGGTGTGTCAGTTGAAAAATCTTTATCTGACACACCGCAATCGCGAGCAAGCCCGCTCCCACAGTTGACCGAGTTCGGCTTGTGATTTTGATCTGGCTTTTGATTGTGATCTTGATCTGGGAAGCGCCCCGTTAAACCACGATGGCCGCACGCAGGCTTGAAGCCGTGGGTAAACCGGCAGGACGCCGGGTTAGCCGCGCTGGGCCAGGGATGGCCCATCGCGGCGGCCCACGGATTCAAGCCTGTGTGCGGGCATGCCGAGCCTAAGCGAGGCACCGAGTGGTGGGGCGAGAGCGTTTTGGTTACTTTTGCGCTGTTCAAAAGTGACTCGCTGTAAGAGCGAAACCGATATAAGCCATAACGCAAATACGGGATATGTACGAAAATCCAAAGAACACATCGAACCCGCTTTACCGGTCTTTGAACTCAGGCGGCCGCTTGGCCACAAACGCCGCCATGCCTTCCTTCTGATCCAGCGTCGCAAACGCCGCATGGAACACCCGGCGCTCAAAGCGCACGCCTTCAGACAAGCTCACCTCAAACGCGCGGTTCACGCTTTCCTTGACCATCATGCTGATCGGCACCGATTTGCTTGCAATCACGGCGGCCACTTTCAGCGCTTCTTCAAGCAATTCATCAGCCGCGAAGATGCGCGCCACTATCCCGCTGCGCTCGGCCTCCACCGCATCGATAAACCGCCCGGTCAGGCACATTTCCATGGCCTTGGCCTTACCCACCGCACGCGTCAGCCGTTGGGTGCCGCCCATGCCCGGCAACACGCCGAGATTGATTTCGGGCTGGCCGAACTTGGCCGTGTCACCGGCCAGGATGAAGTCGCACATCAACGCCAGTTCACAGCCGCCGCCCAAGGCGAAGCCGTTGACCGCCGCGATGATCGGTTTACGGCGGTTGGCCACGCGGTCGCTGTCGCTGAACAAGTCGTCCAGGTAGATCTGCGGGTAGGTCAGCTCGGCCATTTCCTTGATGTCGGCTCCGGCGGCGAAGGCTTTTTTCGAGCCGGTCAACACAATGCAGCCGATTTCAGGGTTGGCTTCCAGGCCGTCCAGCGCCTGGTTCAGCTCGCTGACCAGTTGCGCATTCAAGGCATTCAGGGCTTGCGGGCGATTGAGCGTAATCAGACCGACGCGGCCCTGTACGTCGAGCAAAATAGTTTCGTAAGTCATGTTCCGGCTCCTTAAAGATTGCGTGAGATGACCATGCGCTGAATATCGCTGGTGCCTTCGTAAATCTGACAGACCCGCACATCGCGGTAGATCCGCTCCAAGGGGAAGTCGCTCAGGTAACCGTAACCGCCCAAGGTTTGCAAGGCAGCCGAGCAGACTTTTTCGGCCATTTCCGAAGCGAACAGCTTGGCCATCGACGCTTCCACCAAGGCTGGCTTGCCGCTGTCACGCAGTGCGGCGGCGTAATGCACCATTTGCCGGGCGACGGCAATTTGCGTGGCCATGTCGGCCAGGCGGAACGCCACGGCCTGGTGTTCGATCAGGGGTTTGCCGAAGCTTTCACGCTCGCGCGCATAGTCACGCGCCGCTTCAAACGCTGCGCGCGCCATGCCCACCGCTTGCGCGGCAATGCCCACGCGCCCACCTTCAAGGTTGGCCAGGGCGATCTTGTAACCTTCGCCCTCCTCGCCCAAACGGTTGGCCAGCGGCACTCTCAGTTCCTCAAACAGAATCTGACAGGTGTCCGATGCGTGCTGGCCCAACTTGTCTTCTACCCGCGCGACCGTGTAGCCCGGCGAATCGGTGGGCACGATAAACGCGCTGATCCCGCGTTTGCCGGCTGCCGGGTCCGTCACCGCAAACACAATCACCGCCCCGGCGTTCTGCCCCGAGGTGATGAACTGCTTGCAGCCGTTGAGCACGTAATGCTCGCCGTCACGGCGCGCGCGCGTCTTCAGGCTGCTGGCG
Source organism: Pseudomonas kitaguniensis (assembly GCF_049199985.1). Classification (NCBI taxonomy): domain Bacteria; kingdom Pseudomonadati; phylum Pseudomonadota; class Gammaproteobacteria; order Pseudomonadales; family Pseudomonadaceae; genus Pseudomonas; species Pseudomonas kitaguniensis. Next base: position 277,873 of record NZ_JBLZPT010000005.1, on the reverse strand, counting down.
TCGGAGCCGGCTTGCGGTTCGGTCAACGCAAAAGCACCGAGCATCGCGCCACTCGCCAGCGGCGTGAGGAACTGCTGTTTCTGCTGCTCGTTGCCGAAGGTCAGAATCGGCACGCAGCCCACCGAGTTGTGCACGCTCATGATGGTCGAGCAGGCGCCGTCGCCCGCGGCGATTTCTTCCAGCGCCATGGCGTAAGCCAGGTAACCGGTGTCGCAACCGCCCCACTGTTCCGGCACCAGCATGCCGAAAAAGCCCAGTTCGGCCATTTCAGCGATGGCCTCTTTGGGAAAGCGGTGCTCGCGGTCCCATTGCGCAGCGAACGGCTTGAGGCGCTCTTGCGCGAATTGCCGGGCGGCTTCGCGGATTTGCAGGTGTTCGTCAGTCGGCAGCATTGTGATGAGTCCTTAATACAGGCATTCAACGGCCATGGCAGTGGCTTCACCGCCGCCGATGCAGATGGCGGCAACCCCGCGCTTGAGGCCTTGCTGGCGCAACGCCGAGAGCAAGGTCACGAGGATTCGTGCGCCCGAGGCACCGATCGGGTGGCCCAGCGCGCAGGCGCCGCCGTGAATGTTGACTTTGCTGTGGGGTATTTCCAGCGTGCTCATGGTCACCAGGCTGACCACGGCGAACGCTTCGTTGATCTCAAACAGGTCGACTTCATCGAGTTGCCAGCCGGTCTTGTTCATCAGCTTGCGAATCGCCCCCACCGGCGCCACCGGGAACAGCCCCGGCTCATCAGCGAAGGCGGCGTGCGCATGAATCACGGCTAACGGCTTGAGCCCACGCGCGTGCGCTTGGCTCTGGCGCATCAGCAGCAACGCTGCGGCGCCGTCGGAAATCGAACTGGAGTTGGCCGCCGTCACCGTACCGCCTTCGCGGAACGCCGGTTTAAGGCTGGCAATCTTGTCCAGGCGGGCTTTGGGCGGTTGCTCGTCATGTACGATCGTTGTTGGCTGTTTGCCGAGCATGACCTGCACCGGCACGATCTCGGCGGCAAAGCTGCCGTGGGTAATCGCTTCCTGCGCACGGGTCAGCGAGGCAATCGCGAAGGCATCCTGAGTCTCGCGGGTAAAGCCGTGGTGCTCGGCGCAGTCCTCGGCGAAGGTGCCCATCAGGCGGCCCTTTTCATAGGCGTCTTCGAGGCCGTCAAGGAACATATGGTCGAGCACCTTGCCGTGCCCCATGCGGTAGCCGCTGCGCGCACGGTCGAGCAGGTAGGGCGCGTTGGACATGCTTTCCATGCCGCCAGCGATGATCACCTCGGCACTCCCGGCCAGCAGCGCGTCGTGGGCCAGAATCGTCGCCTGCATGCCCGAGCCGCACATTTTGTTGAGCGTGGTGCAGCGCGTGCCCTTGTCCAGCCCGGCACCCAATGCGGCCTGGCGTGCGGGCGCCTGGCCGAGCCCCGCGGGCAGCACGCAACCAAACAGCACTTCATCCACCGCATCGGCGGCAACGCCGGCACGCTCCACGGCGGCGCGAATCGCCGCCGCGCCAAGTTGCGGCGCGCTCAGCCCTTTGAGGTCGCCTTGAAAACCGCCCATCGGCGTGCGTACGGCGCTGACGATAACGATCGGATCATTCATGAGTTGTCCTCCTTACTTGGCGGCCATGCGCAAGGCGCCGTCGAGACGGATCACCTCGCCATTGAGCATGCTGTTTTCGATGATGTGCCGCACCAGCGCGGCGTATTCGGCGGGTTTGCCCAAACGTGGCGGGAATGGCACGCCGGCGGCCAGCGAATCGCGCACCTGCGGCGTCATGCCGGCCATCATCGGCGTTTCAAAAATGCCGGGCGCAATGGTCATCACCCGAATACCGAAGCGCGCCAGATCACGTGCAGCGGGCAGCGTCAGGCTGGCAATCGCGCCTTTGGAGGCCGCATATGCCGCCTGGCCAACCTGCCCGTCAAAGGCTGCCACCGAGGCGGTGTTGATGATCACGCCGCGCTCGCCATCGGCATTCGCCTCGGTTTCGGCGATTGCCGCCGCTGCCAGGCGCAGCAAGTTGAAGCTGCCGATGAGGTTGATGTTGATCACCTGGGCAAAGCTTGCCAACGCATGTGGGCCGTTTTTGCCGAGGATTTTTTCGCCGCGCACCACACCGGCGCAGTTGACCAGGCCATGCAAACCGCCAAACGCCGTAACGGCGGCTTGCACGGCAGCTTCGGCGGCGGCTTCCTGGCTGATGTCTGCCACCGCGCTGCGCGCGTTATCGCCGAGTTGTTGGGCCTTGGCGGCCACCGCTTCAGCGTTCAGGTCGACCAGCATGACTTTGGCACCGGCCGCGATCAGCATCTCGGCGGTGGCCGCGCCGAGGCCCGAAGCACCGCCGCTGACCAGAAATACCTTGTTTTCAATCTGCATTGTTGTGTCCTTAGAGGTGGGTTACGCCTGTGCGGCCTGAGCCTTGGCGATTTCCTGATTGCGCAAAATAAAGCGTTGCAGCTTGCCGCTCGGGGTCTTCGGCAAGTCGCTGACAAATTCGATTTCTCGGGGGTAAGCGTGAGCGGCCAGGCGCTTGCGCACGTGCAGGCGCAGTTCTTCGGCCAGTTGTGGGCTTGCGCTGTATTGCGGGCTGATCACCACAAAGGCTTTGACCACTTCGGTGCGCTGCGGGCAGGGTTTGCCGACCACCGCGGCCTCGACCACGGCCGGGTGTTCGACCAGCGCGCTTTCCACGTCGAATGGGCCGACACGGTAGCCGGAGGTGGTGATCACATCGTCACTGCGCCCGACAAAGCTGATGCTGCCATCGGGGTTCAGCTCCACGGTGTCGCCGCTCAGGTAGTACGCGCCGACAAAGGCCTTGGTGGCCACGCCGTCATAACCTGCGAACCAGCACATGGGCGAGTGTTCGCGGTCGATGGCGAGAATGCCCGGCTGGCCCGCGGGCAACTCCTGATAGTTGTCATCAAGCACCACGATGCGGTGCCCCGGTGAGGCAAACCCGGCCGAGCCCACATGCACCGGGTGCGCCAGGCCATGGTGGTTGCACAGCACCATGCCCAACTCGGTCTGGCCATAGTGGTCATGGATGGTCACGCCCAGGTGGCTGGCGAACCAGCGAATCACTTCCGGGTTCAGCGGCTCGCCGGCACTGCTGACGATGCGCAGCTTGCCCTTGATCGACTCGGCGAACTGTTCGCCGCCGGCAATCAACAGGCGATACGCCGTGGGCGAACCGGTGAGGTTGGTTATCGCGTATTTGTTGATCACCCGGCAGGTGCTTTCCAGCGTGAACGGGCCATCGTAGAAGGTAATCGGGTGGCCCATCGACAGCGGCCCGGTCACGCCGAAATAGATGCCGTAGGCCCAGCCTGGGTCGGCGACGTTCCAGAACGCATCGTCGGGGCGCAAATCCACCGCGTCGCGGGTGTAGCTCTGGAAGGCGACAATTGCCTTGAGCGGCACCGACAGGGCTTTTGCCGGGCCGGTGGTGCCCGAGGTGAACATCAGCAGGAACGGATCATCCGCGCTCAATAACAGCGGCTCGCAGACGTTTGAGTAGCGCGCCACTTCGGCCCAAAAACTGCAGTCGCCGCGCACGATGCCTTCACCTTTGGCGCCGGCGACCGTGACGATGGTTGGGCAACCTTGCACCTCGGCCAGTTTGGGGCGGTTCACTGCATCGGTGACCACCAAGGCTGCGCCAGCCGCGCTCAGGCGGTGCTCGATGGCCTTGGGGCCAAACGCGGTAAAGAGCGGCTGGTACACCGCGCCGATGCGCCAAGTGGCCAGTACCACCACCAGTAATTCAGCAGTGCGTGGCAACAGCCCCGCGACTTTATCGCCGCGCCTGATGCCTTGGGCCAACAGGAAGTTGGCGAAGCGCGCCGCGTGGTGCTGCAATTGGCTGAAGGTCACGGTGGCACTGGCGCCGTCCTTGCCCTCCCAGAGCAACGCGATGCGCCCTGGCAGCGCGTGGCGGTCGCAGCACTCTACACAGGCATTCAGGGCTTGCAGGTTGCCGGCCAGTGCGGCGTCTGCGGTGTGCTGGTAATCAAACTCGGCGGTGGCAGCCAAATACTCACGCATCGCTTCAAATCCTTGTGTGTTTTTATTTTCAGGACGCTTTGCAGGACAAGATTCCCCGAAATAGTCGCTGCAGAGCGCAACCCGCAGCAATAGTCAAAGCCATCAACATGGCTGACTGCTTTGGCCAATCATTGAGCCGGCTGATCAGCCGGTCAGCCGCAGTGATTGGACGCACCTGCCGCAAGCTTCTACTCTGCAGGCCTGCGCCCGCAAAGAAGCCGCCGATGATCGTTCGCCCCAAACCCAATCTTTTAGGCATCCTGTTTTCGCTCAAGGGCTCGATTGCCAAGCGCATCGCCTTGCGCAGCTTGCTGGTGACCTTGCTGGCGTCAGTGATAGTGCTGATAGAAACCCTGCACCCTGCCTACTTTTCCAAGGTCAACGCCACGCCCTTCACCTTGCTTGGGTTGTCGTTGTCGATCTTCATGAGTTTTCGCAACAACGCCTGCTACGACCGCTGGTGGGAGGGTCGCAAGCAATTGGGGCAAATGCTGATTGAGGTGCGCTCGTTGATCCGCGAAACCCAAGTACTCGGCGACGGCGCAGAGCGCACGCAACTGTTGCGTGGCCTGTGCGGCTTTGCCCACGGGTTGATCGCGCAGTTGCGCCTGGAACACCCCGCGCGGGCTATACAGCCCTGGATGACGGTGAACGCTGCTCACCCGAATCTACCCGACCATGTGCTGCAACAGCTCGGCGCGGGTTTTTCGGCGCTGGCAGAACGTGGCGTGATCAGTGAATGGCGCTACACCCAGCTGGAAACCCGGCTGGTCAGCTTGAGCCAGGTTCAGGCCGCGTGCGAGCGGATCAAACACACACCGCTGCCCTTCCCCTACACGTTGCTGCTGCACCGCACCATTTACCTGTTCTGCATACTTCTGCCGTTTGCCATGGCCGAGCCATTAGGTTGGTTGACGCCGGTGTTTACTGCCATCGTCAGCTACACATTCTTTGGCCTGGATGAAATTGGCGACGACCTTGAAGACCCGTTCGGGTTTGACGAAAACGACCTGCCATGCAATGCGCTTGTGCGCACGTTGGAGCGCGAAATCCTCGCCGCCACCGGCGAAAGCAACCTGCCGCCTGCGCTGGAGCCGGTTGATTACGTGCTGACCTGATACGGGTTTGACACTCGTCGTGGTCTGACCGAAGCTTGTGACTTTGCGATAGCTGCCCCCAGCTTTTGGACGCCTGCATGTCAAAGTCACGCCGTTATTCCATCGTCGGCCTGTGCGCCCTGTTGTTGATTGTGTTGCTCACCTGGTATTTCTCGCGCAGCGCGCCAGTGGCTGTGCCGCCTGCCATTGCGCAGAGTTATTCGAAAGCCTTGAAGCAGGCGCATAACGGTGAACCGGGCGCGGCGCGTGTGCTGTATCAACAGCTCGGCCGACCGGACCTGTCGCCGGAGCGGCGCGTGGCATTGCATGCCGAACTGCCGAATTACCCCAGTCCGCAAGCACTCAAACTCACCGATAAAGACTTGGCCGATACCTCGCCGTTGGTGCGTGAAGCGGCGATCCGCAGCATCGTCGGCCTGGTGCCCACCGGCCAGCGCACCTTGTTATTAGGGCCGGTGCTGGAAGACCCGGAGCAAGAGGTGCGTTTCGCCGCGGCCAACGCCTTGCTTGGGCTGTCACCGGACACTCTGGGCCTGTACTTCGGGCCGTTGCAGCAAGTGCTGGATGAGTTCGTCAAAACGCTTAAAAGCCAGCCCGAAACCGCCGAAGGCTGGATTCAACTGGCGCGCCTGTACATCCACAGTGCCCTGCTGCCGGACGCGCAGCATGCGCTGGAACAGGCCATGCGTTTGCAGCCCGACAACCTGCAGGCGGTAGTCGCGCAAATCGAGCTGCTGGATAAACAGGGCAAGACCGACGAGTCGCGCCAACTGCTGGCGCGCCAGTTGGCGGCGCACCCTGAATCGGCGTACCTGCAACACGCGCTGGGCCTGTGGTTGTTACACCATGGCGAACGCCCTTATGCGCTGCTCGGCCTGTCGAAAGCGGTGGAGCTTGCGCCCGACAATCAGGATTACCGCTACGACCTGGCCACCACGCTGCACGACCAACAAGAGTTGGAAGCGGCGCAGCGCCAGTTGGAGGAAATCATCCAGCGTCATCCGGCCAATCGCAAAGCCCGGGTGTTGTTGGTCAACTACTGGAAAGAGACGGGTCAGTTGCAGAACGTGCAAGTGTTGCTGGCACAGCTTGAGCAACAGAACCCCGACGATCCGGCGTTGCAGCAAGGCCTGTGATCGCGCCGCAAAAACGCGTAAGCCATTAACGCAGCATACAAATATCAGCAAACTTTGAACGGCTACGGGCCACTACGGTCAAGTGAATATGGCGCGCCAGAGGCGGTGCGCCACCTCTACTTGCACGTGACTTGAGGAAACTTCTTGTCTACATCCAATGCGCAGCTCAGTGAAAAGGCGGCCACCGGTATTGAAGGTCTTGACGACATTCTTTCCGGGGGGCTATCGCGTCGCCACCTGTTCCTGTTGGAAGGCGAACCCGGTACCGGTAAAACCACCGTCGCGCTGCATTTTTTGCAAGCGGGCGCAAAAGCCGGCGAAACATCGCTGTACATCACCTTGTCCGAGACCGAGCGCGAACTGCGCCAAGGTGCCAAGTCGCATGGCTGGGACCTGGACGACAATATCCATATCTTCGAGCTGACCCCGCCCGAAAGCCTGCTCAATGCGGACCACCAGCAAAGCCTGCTGTACTCCTCCGACCTGGAGCTGGGTGAAGCCACGCGGCAGATTTTTGAAGTGGTCGAACGCATCAAGCCAACCCGCGTGGTGCTCGACAGCCTCTCCGAAATTCGCCTGTTGGCGCAAAGCTCGCTGCGCTATCGCCGGCAAATCCTCGCGATCAAGCACTACTTTGTGCGCTACGACGCCACGGTGCTGTTGCTCGATGACCTGACCACCGAGTCCCTCGACAAAACCGTGCACAGCGTGGCCCACGGGGTTATCCGCCTGGAAGAGCTGACGCCCAGCTACGGTGCCGAACGCCGCAGAGTGCGGATCGTCAAATACCGTGGCCAGAAATACCGTGGCGGTTTTCACGACTTCACCATCATGGGCGATGGCATCCATGTGTTCCCGCGCCTGGTCGCGGCCGAGCATCGCGGCGGCTATGTACGCCAGACCTTGAGCAGTGGCATTCGCGCACTGGATGCGTTGATGGGCGGCGGTGTCGAAACCGGCTCCAGCAGCTTGATCCTCGGCCCCGCGGGCACCGGTAAATCATTGATCTCGATGATCTTCGCGGCAGCGGCAGTGGCGCGTGGCGAAAAAGCCGCGCTGTTCATCTTTGATGAAGAACTCGGCTTGTTGTTCGAGCGTATGAAAAACATGGGCATCGACCTCGCCGCGCTGCAAGAGACCGGCAACCTGCTGATCGAACAAGTGGATGCCGCCGAATTGTCGCCTGGCGAATTTTCGCACCGGGTGCGCCGTTGCGTTGATGAGCGCGGCATCAAAACCGTGGTGATCGACAGTATCAACGGCTACCAGGCCGCGATGCCGGAAGAAAACGCACTGATCCTGCACATGCACGAACTGCTCCTGTACTTGAACCGCCGTGGTGCGGCGACGTTCATGACGGTTGCCCAGCATGGGCTGGTCGGTGACATGCAGGCGCCGGTCGACATCACCTATTTGGCCGACACCGTGATTTTGCTGCGTTATTTCGAGGCGCTGGGCAAAGTGCGCCGTGCGATCTCGATCATCAAAAAGCGCACCGGCGCGCATGAATCGACTATTCGTGAATACCGCATCAGTGGCCAGGGCATGACCGTCGGCGAACCACTGGATAATTTCCAGGGTGTGTTGCGCGGCATCCCGACCTACATGGGCGCTGGTTCACCTTTGCTCAAGGATGAGGGCTAGTGGCAAGCATCGCTCCCCTCTCCGAGCGCGCGATCGTATTGGCGCCGATGGGCCGCGACGGCTCATTGGCGCTGATGATGCTCAACGAGGCTGGCTACGGCGGCATCATCGCGACGAACCTGACGATGCTTTGCGAAGCGCTTGAGCAAGGCGCCGGCTTGCTGATTATTGCCGCCGAAGCCCTGCGTGGCGTGGATTTGGAACCGCTGCTGGAGCTTTTGCATCAGCAGCCGGCCTGGTCCGACTTGCCGATTGTATTGATGACCCATCATGGCGGCAGCGAACAGAACGGCTCCTCTCACCTGAGCGGTTTGCTCGGTAACGTGACGTTTCTGGAGCGGCCCTTCCATCCTGTCACCCTGATCAGCCTGGTAAGTACCGCCTTGCGCGGCAGGCGCAGGCAATATGAAGCACGCGACCGCTTGATTGACTTGGGCCAGAGCGAACTGCGCCTGCAGCGTACGCTCGAAACCCTTGAGCAACAGGTGGAGGAACGCACCGCGCAACTGCGCAGCAATGAAGAAGCACTGCGCCAGTCGCAAAAAATGGAAGCCGTTGGCCAATTGACTGGCGGCATCGCGCATGACTTCAACAACATGCTCACCGGCATCATCGGCAGCCTGGAGCTGTTACGCCGGCGCATTTCGCGCGGCAAGCTGGATGACCTCGACGGCCTCATCGATCTGGGGGTGACCTCGGCCAACCGTGCGGCGGGCCTGACCCACCGTCTGCTGGCGTTTTCGCGCCGGCAATCGCTCGACTCCAAGCCTGTAGAGCTCAACCAACTGGTGAGTTCCATGGGTGAGCTGCTGCAGCGCAGCATCAATGAAAGTATCCAGCTCGACATGCGCCTCGCCGCGCAGTTATGGACTGCCGAGGCCGACCCGAACCAGTTGGAAAGCGCCCTGCTCAACCTGGTGATCAATGCTCGGGATGCCATGCCCAATGGCGGCCAGTTAGTGGTTGAAACCACCAACCGCCACCTCGACAGCGTCTTCACCGCCGCTTACGGCACCCTGGAGCCCGGTGATTACGTAGAGTTGAGTGTCAGCGACAACGGCTGCGGCATTCCCGAAAACCTGATGGCCAGGGTGTTTGATCCGTTCTTTACTACCAAACCGATTGGCCAGGGCACCGGGCTTGGGCTGTCAATGATTTACGGGTTTGCCCGGCAATCTCACGGCCATGTGACGATTCACAGCGAAGTCGACAAAGGCACCACCGTCAGCCTGTTTTTGCCGCGTTTTATCGGCGAAATGCAGGTCGTAGAATCGATTAATCCCGAGTTGCTGCCCTTCGCCAATGCAGGCGAGACCGTGTTGATCGTCGAGGACGACCCGGCGGTCAGAGTGCTGGTCAGCGCGGTGCTGAAAGAACTGGGTTACGCTTTCGTCGAAGCCGGCGACGCCAGCGGCGCTTTGCCGATCATCGAGTCCGAGCAACGCATTGATCTGTTGATCAGCGACGTCGGCCTGCCCGGCATGAACGGCCGGCAACTGGCGGAAATCGGCCGGCAGATACGGCCCGGGCTCAAGGTGCTGTTCATCACCGGTTACGCCGAGCACGCTGCGGTGCGCGGTGGTTTTCTGGACCCCGGAATGCAACTGATCACCAAGCCGTTCACGTTTGATTTGCTGACCGCCAAAGTGCGCGAAATGATCCACATAGACCGCACTGATTAAGCTGCCTGTTGGGCACCCGACTGAAACACACAGCCTAAAGCAGCCAATGAAAGGGTTTCATTGGCTGCTTTAGGCTGTGGTTTGGTGGAGCGGGTTACGGTTGAGGCGCGCCTTACGCCAGCAGGCGCTGGATATGCTCTTGCAGCGTATCCAGGTCAAACGGCTTGGCCAAAATCGGCGCGTTGCGTGTGATCGGGCTGTTGCAGTCGAGAATCTCCTGCGGGTAACCGCTGATAAAGATCACTTTCAGTTCCGGACGCAACTTGATCGCGGGCTCGGCGATCTGCACCCCGGAAATCCCGCCCGGCAGGCGGTAGTCGGTGACCATCAGGTCCAAGTGCGGCTTGGTGGCGAGAATTTCAAACGCCTGCTCCCCATCGATCGCCTTCAAGACCCGATAGCCCAAGCCTGCCAGGTATTCACCCAACACAAACATAATGGATTCATCGTCCTCGACGATCAAAACGACATCTTGTGCATCTTCACTCATGGGAAGCCTTTGTCCGGTCAATAGCTGCAATTACGACCATGGGGTCACGCAGAGGTTGCGTTGAGGTGACGACTGATTTCATGTCGACGCCTCAAGCGGCAAACACACCCGGAACAACGCGCCTTCGCCTATGCGGCTGTGCACTTCGATGGTTCCGCCATGGGCCTCGACAATCTGCTCGGAAATGAACAACCCCAACCCCAGACCGGCTGCGACGTGACTGGCGGACACGCGCTCGAACTGCTGAAAAATACGCTTCTGGTTGTCTTCGCTGATGCCGATGCCATGGTCGCGCACTTCCACGCGCGCCTCGCCATGCTCAATGTAGACGCGCACCTCCACCGGGCTTTTGGCGCCGTAGCGCAAGGCGTTGGTCAGCAGATTGGAGACGACCTGCTCAATGCGGAACTCATCCCAAAAGCCTTCTACCGGCCCTTCGGCGTCCAACTGCATGGACGACTCGGCAGCCGCCACTTGTGGCGCAAAGTTTTCCACCAGGTTGCGCACCAACTGGGCCAGGTCAAAGTGCGCCGGGCGAATCGACAGTTTGCCGGTGCGGATACGCGACACGTCGAGCATGTCTTCGATCAGCCGGATCAGGCTACGGATCTGGCGTTCATCGCGGTCGACCATCGCGTGCATTTTGTCGAGGGTGAACGCGTCGGCGTTGTCCCGGGCCAAGTGCATTTTGCGCAGTTGGGTCTCCAGGATCAGGCCGTTAAGCGGCGTACGTACTTCATGGGCGACGATCGACATGAAGTCATCGCGCATGCGCACCGCCTGCTCCAGCTCGGTCTGGGTGGTCTGCAAGCGGGTCAGCAGCAGCTCCTGCTCGCGGCGGCTACGCTCCAGCGCTTCAACCTGCTGCTTCATCGCCTTGCTCTGGCGATACAGGTCGACGAACACATTGACCTTGCTCTTGACCGCGTGAATGTCCAGCGGCTTGTGCAGGAAGTCCACGGCACCGCTTTCATAACCCTTGAACGCATAATTGAGTTCGCGGCCGGCGGCGCTGACGAACACAATCGGAATGTTTTTGGTTTTTTCAGTGCCGCGCATCATTTCGGCCAGCTCGAAACCGTTCATGCCGGGCATTTGCACGTCGAGAATCGCCATGGCGAACTCGTGCTCCAGCAACAGTGACAAGGCCTCGTCGGCGTTCAGTGCCTTGAAAACCTGTCGGTCCTCGCGCTTGATCAGCGCTTCGAGGGCCAGCAGGTTTTCCGGCAAATCGTCGACGATCAGCAGTTTGGCCTGGACAGTACTTAACATGGGGAAGATTCCAGGGAAGCCAGCAATGAGCCAATCTCGCTCAAGGTTAGAATATGATCAGGTGTTTGCAACGCCAGGGCTGCCAGGGGCATGACGGCAATCCTTGCTTCTTTGGGGTCTTGTACCACGGTGGTGCCGCCGGACTGTTTGACATAGGCCAGCCCATGCGCGCCGTCCTGGTTGGCACCGGTCATTAAAATGGCCAGCAAGCCCTCGCCATAGGCATCGGCGGCCGACGCGAACAAGTAATCAATGGCCGGCCGCGAATGGTGCACGCGGTCCTCCTGGCTTAACGACAAGCTGCGGTCATGCTCTACCGACAGGTGATAGCCCGGCCCGGCGAAATACACGGTGCCCGCGTCGATCACTTCTTTGTCCCGCGCTTCCTTCACCGGGATCCGCAGGCGCCGTGCAAACACTTCAGCCAACTGGCTGCGGCGCTCATCCGGCAGGTGCAGTACGGTAATGATCGGCAAGCCAAAGTCGTCAGGCAGGTCGCCGAAAATTTTCAGCAGCGCCTCGACGCCACCGGCAGACGCGCCGACGACGATGGCTTCAATCGCGCGATACGGGTTGGCTGCGGCGTCGTTCATGATTTTCGGTAGATCCGTTCCTGCTTGACCAAGGGTTCGAATTGCTTGCTGTAGGCGGAAAAGTCCAGGGTTTCCTTGCTGCCCAGCACCAAAAAGCCACGATGACACAGCGACTCATGAAACAATCCAAACGCTCGGTCCTGCAAATTTTTATTAAAGTAAATCAACACGTTACGACACGAAATTAACTGAGTTTCGGAGAATACGCTATCGGTCGCCAGGCTGTGGTCGGCAAACGTGACGTTCTCGCGCAGGGTCTTGTCGAAAATCGCGTAATCGTACGCGGCGGTGTAGTAGTCGGCAAATGAACGCTGGCCACCGGCCTGCTGGTAATTGGCGGTGTAGGCACGCACGTTCTCAAGCGAAAAAATCCCCTGCTTGGCTTTGTCCAGCGAGGCCGGGTTGATGTCCGTCGCGTAAATAATCGTGCGCTCCAGCAAGCCCTCTTCACGCAGCAGGATCGCCATGGAGTAGACCTCCTCCCCGGTGCTGCACCCAGCTATCCAGATCTTGATCGACGGATAGGTCTTGAGCAGCGGCACCACTTCCTGGCGAATCGCGAGGAAGTGCGACGGGTCGCGGAACATCTCGCTCACCGGAATCGTTAGAAATTGCAGCAACTGCATGAACGCGGCCGGGTCATGCAACACCCGCTCCTGCAGCGCAGAAATGGTTGCGCAGTCGAACTGGCGCAGCGCATGGGCCACGCGCCGCTTGACCGACGCACCGGAGTAGTCGCGAAAATCGTAGCTGTACTTGAGGTAAATCGCCTCGATTAACAGGCGCAGCTCAATGTCACTGCTTTTTTCCAAGAAACTTCGCTCCACTTAAATGCGTTCCATCTTGGGCAGCCATACACGAATCAGTGAGAACAAACGGTCCAGGTCAATCGGCTTGGCCAGGTAATCGTTGGAACCGGCCGCGAGGCAGCGCTCCTGATCGTCCTTCATGGCCTTGGCCGTCACTGCGATGATCGGCAACTTCTTCCAGCGCGGGTCCTGACGAATCAACGCGGTGGCCTCGTAACCGTCCATCTCCGGCATCATCACGTCCATCAGCACCAAGTCGATGTCGTCTACTTCATTGAGCCTGTCGATGGCCTCGCGGCCGTTACGCCCGATCACCACCACCGCACCTTTGTGCTCCAGCGCGCTGGTCAGGGCGAAAATATTGCGCACGTCGTCGTCGACCAACAATATTTTGCGCCCTTCGAAGACTTTGTCACGACTGCGCGCGGTCTTGAGCATCTTCTGGCGGTCATGGGACAGCTGCGATTCGACTTTGTGCAAAAAGAGTGTCACTTCGTCCAGCAGGCGTTCAGGTGAGCGCGCGCCCTTGATGATGATCGAGCGCGAATACTTGCGCAGCTCGGCTTCTTCGTCGCGGGTCAGGTTGCGCCCGGTGTACACGATCACCGGCGGGAACGAGCAAATGTCCTCGGTGGCCATGCGCTTGAGCAGCTCGTTGCCGAGCATGTCGGGTAGCTTGAGGTCGATGATCATGCAGTCATAGACGTTGGTGCGCAGCAGGTCGAGCGCCGCCTGGGCGTAGCCGACATCCGTGATTTCGATGTCGTCGTCGCCGATCAAGCGGGCAATGCTGTCGCGTTGCAAGTCATCGTCTTCCACCAGCAGCACGCGCTTGACCTTTTGCGTCAGTTTGGCTTCGAGCCGCGCAAACACGTCTTTGAGCTCTTCGCGGGTGGTGGGTTTTACCGCATAACCAATGGCGCCCATGTGCATGGCGGCTTCGACGCGGTCTTCCACGGAAATCACATGCACGGGGATGTGGCGGGTACTCGCGTGTTCCTTGAGGCGTTGCAGCACGGTCAGCCCGGAGTGGTCCGGCAAACGCATGTCGAGCAGAATCGCATCAGGGATGAACTCTTCAGCCAGGCTGTAACCTTCATCCGCGCCGTGGGCGACCAGGCAGTTGTAGCCCAGCTCGTGCGCCAGGTCGAAGAGGATGCGCGCAAAGTTCGGCTCATCCTCCACCACCAGGATGCAGCGGGTGGTGAATGGCGCCTTGTCACGGTCGTCGGCAAAGCGCGGAATCTGCTGGGCGTCGGCCACCGGCAGCGGCGAAACCGCAATCGGCTTGGGTGCCGGGGCCGCCACGACCTGGCGTGGCGCCTCGACCGGTGCCGCGCCTTCTTCGCGCTCCACATACTGTTCGGGCAACACCAGGGTAAACACGCTGCCGTTGCCCGGTTCGCTGGTCACGCTGATATAGCCGCCGAGCAACGCCGCCAGATCGCGCGAAATTGACAAGCCCAGGCCGGTGCCGCCGTAGCGGCGGTTAGTGGTGCCATCGGCCTGGCGGAAGGCCTCAAAAATGCTTTCTTGCTGGTCCGGCGCAATGCCGATGCCGGAGTCGCGCACCGTAAAGGCAATGCCCTCACCCAGCGCCCGCGAAACAGACAGGCTGACTTCACCTTGCTCGGTGAATTTGACCGCGTTGGACAGCAGGTTCTTGAGGATTTGCTCCAGGCGCTGGCGGTCGGTAAACAGCAAGGTCGGCGCGCCTTCCTGGATGTCCACCTGGAAACCCAGCTTGCGGTCGGCTGCCAGCGGCTCGAACATGCCGCGCAGGCCGTCCACCAGCCGTGCCACGCTGGAATTTTCCGGGCGCATGTCGAGCTTGCCGGCTTCGACCTTGGAAATATCCAGAATGTCGTTGATCAGGTTGAGCAAGTCATTGCCGGCCGAGTAGATCGACTCGGCAAACTTGACCTGTTCAGCACTGAGGTTGTCCTGAGGGTTTTCGGCCAACAGCTTGGCCAGAATCAACGAGCTGTTCAGCGGTGTGCGCAGCTCGTGGGACATGTTCGCGAGGAATTCGGATTTGTACTTGCTGGAGCGCTGCAATTCGTCAGCACGTTCTTCAAGCTCCAGTTGAACGCGGTTGAGCTCGACGTTCTTGCGGTCCATTGCGTCGCGCTGGTCGGCCAGGGTCTGGGCCTGCTCGGCCAATTGCTCGTTGGTCTGCTCAAGTTCAGCCTGCTGGGTTTCCAAGTGGGCCTGCGATTCCTTGAGAATGCGCGACTGCTCTTCGAGTTCTTCGTTGGCGGTCCTGAGTTCTTCCTGCTGCACCTGCAGCTCTTCGTTAAGTTGCTGGCTCTCGGCGAGCACTTCCTGCAAGCGCTGGCGATACCGCGCGGCTTCAATGGAGGTGCCGATATTACCGGCGATCAGCTCCAGCAGCTCCACATCACGCTCTTCCAGCGGGCGCAGAAAACCCAGTTCAAACACGCCGTTGACGCGGTCATCATCGCTGGTCGGCATCACCAGTACGCTACGGGTAGTGCCCTCGCCCAAGCCGGAACTGACCTTGAAATAATCCACCGGCACATCGTCCAGGCGAATCAGTCGATCAAGCTGAGCGGCTTGGCCAACGATGCCTTCGTCACTGTAAATCGACTGCGCCTGCTGCTCCTGCTCACGCGAGAAGCCATACGTGGCCACGCGTTTGAGGCCGCCGTGTTCTTCGCGCACATACAGCGCGCCCACGGCGGAGCCCATGTACTGGGCAAAAAACTGCAGGATGTTGCGACCGAGCATATTCAGGGTCAGTTGGCCGAGCACCTGTTCAGCCAGCTCGGTCTGGCCATTACGCAGCCAGGCCTGCTGTTCCAGGCGTCGCGCAATCTTTTCTTGTGACGCGAGGTTTGCGCTGTAACTATCTGAAAGAGTTACTAAATTCTTTCGACCGAAATACGCCAGGAAGCCGCTCAGGCCGAGCACAAAGACCAGGTACAGGGTGACGCTGAACACCGTGGTCCTCGTCACCTCTTGATTGCGGTTAATACGCAGCTGCTGCTCCATCGACACAGCGTCCTGGTATTCCTTGCGAATTTCGTCAGTCAGGCGCTTGCCACGGCCAGCTTTGACCGCACCACGGAAGTCACCACTTTCGCGCTGCAAATCAATCATTGACTGCGCGTATTTGTTCCACTCGGCTTGCAGCGCCTCCAGACGTTTGAGGCGGTCCACCTGTTGGGTGTTGTCCGCGACCAACTCCTGCAAATTACGCAACTCCGCAATGATCCTCGGCTTCGCCACCTCGTAGGGGTCCAGAAAATGCTCATCGCCGGTGATCAGGAAACCGCGCATGCCGGTTTCCAGGTCGACCGACAGCTTGGACGATTCATTGAGGTTGTTGATGACACGGTCGGTGTGCTCGACCCACTGAATCACCGACAGCAAATAGGTGATCAGCACCACGAAAAACACCGCGCTGAGCACGCCCACGCTCAACGGCAGCGCAACGTTGCGGCTCAGGAGTTTACGAAAGCTGTGTTCATCGACAGACGACGCGCGAGTCATGGGCATGCCTTGGCCAAGTATGGAAAAACCGGGAGTTTGCCCGAACAACGAGGGCCAAGGCTATGGTTCTTAATTGATTTGGCGCAATCACCTGCGCAGTCGGCGTCAATTTCAGGTTGATTCAGGCCGGGTTCACCGGGATATTCACCGGCCTTAAAACCGTTGCCTGCCACGCGACATTTGCGCCCAACCCCTTCACAATATCGACGCCAACGGAACTTGCCGAGATGGACGCCACTCATTAGAGAATGGTCTTTCATGCGCTAAAGCCCCGTCCCTCCATTATTCCGAGAGTTTTGATTATGTCCGCTAACACCTCCACCATCCTTGTAGTCGAAGACGACGCCATTGTGCGCATGCTGATCGTCGATGTACTCGAAGAACTGGAGTTCGCGGTAGTTGAAGCTGCGGACGCTGAAGAAGCGTTGAAGGTGGTCGAAAAAACCGGCCAGGTGATCGACCTGATGATGACCGATGTCGGCCTGCCCGATATGGACGGCAAGCAGTTGGCAGCCAAAGTGCGTGAGTTGCGCCCTGCTCTGCCAATCCTGTTTGCCAGCGGTTATGCCGACAACATCGACGTGCCCGCCGGCATGCAGGTGATTGCCAAGCCGTTCTCCATTGACCAACTGCGCGACAAGGTTAAGTCGATGTTGCCCGCCGCATAACTCGCGAGCGTGCGAGGCCGCCCGACAAGGGCGGCCGTTTGCCTGCCTCTAAACTCACTCACCTCCCCGCCACGCCTCTCCCTGAGCGTTTTTTACGCGCGCCATTGAACAAAAAACCGTGATCGATCGAACGATCTTTACGTTACTGCGCACGCGCTAAAAGACTTCCAGCGCAACTGCGTGCAAACTCTGCCCGGCAACTACGGCTTCAGCTATTTGCGACGGTATGCGCCGACTGCGCCCTACGTCTATAACCGCTGGAAATTCGACGACATCACTCCAGTTTCTTAAGAGACGCAACAACATGATCAGAAAACCGACGCGCCTGCTGTTGGCGAGCCTCTCGATACTCATGAGTACCGGCGCCTGGGCCGATTTTACCGCAACGCCCAGCGAAGCCCGAGCCATTGCCAGGGAAGCCTACTTGTATGGCTACCCGGTGGTGGAGATGTACAAGACGCTCTACACCCAGGCCGTCGATAAGGGCGGTGCCAACTTCAAGGCGCCGTTCAACCACATCGGCAACACTGCCCAGGTTGTCACCCCCAAGGACACCGCGCTCGTCAACCCGAACCCGGACACACCCTACTCTTTCGTGTGGATGGACTTGCGTAAAGAGCCGTTGGTGCTGACCTTGCCCAAGATCGAAGACAACCGTTATTACTCGGTACAGTTGATCGACCTCTACAGGCAGAACTTCGCCTACTTGGGCACGCGCAGTACCGGCAACAATGGCGGCCACTACATGATCGCCGGGCCAGACTGGAAAGGTCAGCAGCCGGTCGACATCGACCGCGTGGTCTACAGCGAAAGCAATATTGCCTACGCGCTGTACCGCACGCAGTTGTTTGATGATAAAGACTTGAGCAAGGTCAAGCAGATTCAGAGCGGCTACAAAGTGCAGCCGCTGAGCAGCTATGTAAAACAAGCCGCGCCGCCGCCGGTGCCGAAGATCGAATGGCCCAAGCCGATGGCCACGATGACCGAAGGCCCGCAGTTGTTTCGCTACTTGAACTTCATGCTGGCGTTCGCTGCCCCTCAGGACAGCGAGAAAGACCTGCTGGCGCGCTTTGCCAAGATCGGCATTGCGCCGGGGGCGCCGTTCAAAGTCAAACAACTGACCGCCGAACAACGCAAAGCCCTGGAAGACGGCATCTCCGATGCCCGCGCTGAATTTGCGGCGTTCAAGAAAGACAAGCTCGATACGCACCAAGTACCCACGAGTGATCTGTTCGGCAGTCGCGACCACCTGAACAACAACTATCTGTACCGCTATGCCGGTGCCGACATGGGTACGTTTGGTAACTCGGGCGATGAAGCCGTTTACCTGCGCTATGTTGTCGACAGCGAAGGCAAACCCGCCAACGGCGCACGTCACAGCTACACCCTGCACTTTGCCAAGGGCCAACTGCCGCCGGCCGATGCGTTCTGGTCGCTGACCATGTACGACGCCAAGACCAAGCTGCTGGTGCCGAACCTGAAAAAACGCTACTCGATCAACTCGCAGATGCTGCCCAGCCTCAAACTGGACGCGGACGGCGGCTTGACCCTGGCGTTGCAGCACCACGAGCCGCCCAAAGCTGAACAGAGCAATTGGTTGCCCGCCCCGCCCCGCCCGTTTTACGCGGTACTGCGGATTTACCTGCCCAAGCCTGAGGTGGTTAACGGCCAATGGACGTTGCCGCCGTTGACGCCGCTCAAGTAACACGATGTGCCCGGCCACCCGCTTTTGGTCGGGCACTTAACGCGCTTCGCAGCCCGCACTACTGCCGTCGGTTTACGACCCGCTTAGCCGCGTTCGCGAGGGATCAGGCTTTGCAATTGCGACGCCAGGAAGTTCGCGTCGAAAGCGAAGGTGTCCGGGTCTTTCAGGCCGTTGGTCTTCTTCCACAGCCAGTCGTTTTTATCCGCCGGCAGTACCAGCGACACACTGCCGTGGCGCGCGGCCGTCAGGCCCATCACCGACACGGAAATGGAACCGCCCGCGCCCATTACATCCGGCACGAACTCCACGGTCTTGCCGGTGATTTGCACGGTCAGTTTTTCGGTCTTGAAGGTCGATGTTTCGACCGGCAGGCTTGGGCCATGGGCCACGTACGCCTCACGATGGACATCCAGTAAACCCACGGTTTTCACCGGTTCCAGCCATTGCTCAATCTGCCCGAACAACTCGCCGAGCTTTTGCGCCCAGCGCGCCGACTGCACATCGAATTGCTGTTTTTTATGCGCTTCGCTGTCGGCGTAATGACGAAGCATCTCGCCCAGTTGTTGTACATCGTCCATTGCGGATCTCCTCGGGTGAGCCAGGTTGCGAGCGCTGATCATGGCAGATGCGGCGGCTGACCGTGCGGCTTAAAACTGCACGGGTCATTTTGCAGGTAACTGCGTATGACTAATCTGCCGCCACTGGGTAAGGTGAGCCTCTATGCCTTTTCAGGAGCATCGCATGCGTACCATCGGCCTTATCGGCGGCATGAGCTGGGAGTCCAGCGCCGAGTACTACCGCCTTATCAACCAACGTGTACGCGACCAGCTGGGCCCACTGCGTTCGGCGCAACTGTTGATGTACAGCGTCGATTTTGGCCCCGTCGAACGCGCCCAGCATGCGGGCCGCTGGGATGACGCCGCGCTGATTCTCGAAGATGCCGCACGCCGCCTGGAGGCCGGCGGCGCGGACTGCGTGGTGCTGTGTACCAACACCATGCACTTGGTGGCGCCGCGTATTGAGGCGGCGGTGTCGATTGCGTTTTTGCACATTGCCGATGCAGCCGGTGCCGCTGCGGTAGCGCGCGGCACACTGACGGTCGGCTTGCTCGGCACGGCGTTCACCATGGAGCAGGACTTTCTAACCTCGCGCCTGGCTGCCCAGGGTTTAACCGTATTGGTGCCGGACGCAGATGAGCGCCAGGCCGTGCACCGGATTATTTATGAGGAATTGTGTGTCGGCGTGATCAGCGATGCATCGCGCCAAGTGTACCAACGTGTGATCGAGTCGCTGGCCGCGCGTGGCGCCCAGGCGATCATCCTCGGTTGCACGGAAATCGGCCTGCTGATCAAGCCGCAGCACAGTGACCTGCCGCTGCTGGACACCACCGAGCTGCATGCGCAGGCTGCGGTGGCGTTTGCTTTGCAGGCTTAAGCCGAATTGCGCAGGCGCGCCATGCTCAAGGTGTCGACAAATACCCCGTCACGCAGCGCGTAATCGCGCAGCCGGCCTTCGACTTCGAAGCCGAACTTGCGGTAGAGGTTATGCGCCGCCTCGTTGTCGGCGTAAACGGTGAGTTCCACGCGGTGCAGGTTCATCCAGTTGTCGGCCACGTCCAGCGCGGCGGTCAATAAGCGCGAGCCCACGCCTCTGCCCTGCCAGGCCGTCGCCACGCCCATGCCGAACGAACCAACATGGCTCTGGCGCACGCGCAGGTACTGTTCCAGGCCCAGTTGGCCGATCACTTCACCCGCTTGCACGGCGACCAGTTGTAGTCTGCGCTCGTTGTCCATGACCAAGCGTTTACGCCAGGCTTCGACTGACTGAAAAGGCATTTGCAGCACCTGACGGCACACCGCCGGTTCGTTGTAGAGCGCAGTGACGCCCTCAAGGTGCGCCTCGGTGAAGCGCTGGATCACGATAGTGGGTTCAGGTGTGGGCATTGTGCTTCGTCCTTTGAAAGACACGTGGCCCGTCAGTTTAGGCGGCGCACGCGCGCGATGGCTAGCGTGGGGACGATCATTCAACCGACCCCAAACCTTGCAAACCGATG
This sequence comes from Pseudomonas kitaguniensis, assembly GCF_049199985.1. Classification (NCBI taxonomy): domain Bacteria; kingdom Pseudomonadati; phylum Pseudomonadota; class Gammaproteobacteria; order Pseudomonadales; family Pseudomonadaceae; genus Pseudomonas; species Pseudomonas kitaguniensis. Next base: position 257,147 of record NZ_JBLZPT010000005.1, on the reverse strand, counting down.
CACCCAACTGTGGGAGCGGGCTTGCTCGCGATTACGGTGTGTCAGATAAGTATTTTCAACGGATACACCGCAATCGCGAGCAAGCCCGCTCCCACAGAAAGCAAACCTGCGGTGTATGCCAGACCTGCGCTTGATCTAACCACTTAGCCACACGTTCTACAGCTGGACGCAGAGCGTGGGAACGATCATTCAGCCGACCTACTCTCGCAAACCTAATGCACTCAACTGTGGGAGCGGGCTTGCTCGCGATTACGGTGTGTCAGATCAGTATTTTCAACGGATACACCGCAATCGCGAGCAAGCCCGCTCCACAGAAAGCAAATCTGCGGTGTTTTAACGACTCAGGACGCTGCGGTTCGCCACAGTCGCGCAATATCCGCAGCGCGCTCACGCAGCAAGCGCGGTGCTTCAGTGCATGCCTGTTGCAGGCTCATCGGGCCGGAGGGCAAGGCAAATGCGGCGTGCACACCGTGCGCGTACATCTGTTCGTAGCCATCGCCCAAGGTGCCGGCAATCACAATCACCGGTACAGCGTGGCGTTGAGCAATGCACGCCACACCAAACGGCGTCTTGCCGCGCAGCGTTTGAGCGTCGAAACGCCCTTCACCGGTGATCACCAGGTCTGCACCGCGTATGGCCTGATCCAGCCCAACCAGTTCGGCAACCACCTCCACACCGGCGCGAAACTGCGCGCCAAGAAATGCCTTGGCAGCAAACCCCAACCCGCCGGCGGCACCACTGCCTGGCTCATCGCGTACCTCTTTGCAGAGCACTTCAGCGCAGTGATCGGCGAAGTGGCCGAGGGCTGCGTCGAGTTGCTCAACCTGCTGCGGATTAGCGCCTTTTTGCGGGCCGAAAATCGCCGATGCACCGTGCGGGCCGCACAGCGGGTTGTTCACATCGGCGGCGATTTCAAAGCGCACGTGGGCCAGGCGTGGGTCCATGTGTTCAAGGCTGATGCGCGCCAAGCCGGTCAACGCCAGCCCGCCGGGTGCCAGACTCTGGTCGTCGGCATCCAATAATTGCACGCCAAGCGCCTGCATCGCCCCCGCGCCGGCGTCATTGGTCGCACTGCCGCCAATCGCCAGGATGATACGTTGAGCGCCAACATCGAGGGCGGCGCGAATCAATTCACCCGTGCCATAGGTGCTACTGGAGCAGGCGTCGCGCTTACCCGGCGCGACCCGTTGCAAGCCACTGGCCTCGGCCATCTCGATGATCGCCGTATGGCTCTCGGCCAACCAGCCCCAGCGCGCCTCCAGCGTGCCGCCCAACGGGCCTTGAACTGTATGGCTCCGCCATTCGCCCTGGCAGGCGGCGAGCACCGATTCCACCGTACCTTCACCGCCGTCCGCCATCGGGCACTCGATCAATTGTGCATCCGGCCACACCTGCGCCAACCCTTCGGCGATAGCCTGGGCGACGCCTTCGGCACTCAGGCTGTCCTTGAACGAGTCGGGGGCGATGATGATTTTCATGGGCTTTCTCCGGTTTTTATAACGCCCATGCTGCCAGTTGGTAGCGGCAATAACGCCGGTCCAATGCACAAGTGCCAGCAAGGTTTGTTGTTCATTCCGACAAAACCTGCGGCAGCAACTGCACACCGAGGTACAGCGCGAGCATGCCGTCGAGGGTCAACGGGTCGACGCCACTCAGCTCGGCAATCCTTTCCATGCGGTAACGCAGGCTGTTGCGGTGGATGCCCAACGCGTCCGCACACGCTTGGCTTTGGCCGTCGTGTTCGCACCAACTGCGCAGCGTCGCTTGCAATTGCCCATTGCTGTCCTTGGCCAACACCTTGCGCAACGGGCTGAGCAACTCATCCAGGGCATCGTCGTTGCGATGACGCCAAAGCATGACGGGCAAGCGGTAGCGAGTGAGCGTGAGCAGGCGTGAGTGGGGCAACACATCGCGCCCGTAGGCCAGCAAGTCGCCGACACGCCGGTAACAGCGGCGTAAGCCTGCCAGGCCGTCGGCCTGCCCACCGACGGCCACGCGCAAGATGTTCCAGCCCAGCCCCTGGAGTTTTTCCAGCAGTTTGGGGTTGTCCACCGCTACCGCAGCGGGCCGGCACCACAACAGCGAGAATTGCGCGGAGCTGACGCACCAGCTGTCCGGGTAACGGCTGGTCAGCCACGCGCTCAACGCCTCTGCCGACTGGCCCACGCCCAGTTCAAACAGATACGGTGTACGCGGCATTTGCGGTTTAAGCCCGAGTTGCTGGGCCTCATCGACCAGGCGCGGTGAATCACCGGTTTCCGCCAGCAACAAGGCCAGCAGGTCATCGCAACGCTGGCGCCGCCATTGTTGTTCGGCTTGCTGATGGCGATGGCTGACGAGCATTTCGGCGGTCATGCGCACCAGCTCAGCGTACGTGCGCAACAGCTCGGGTTCGCCGGTAATGCCGAGCACGCCGATCAGGCGTTGATCGTGCATCAGCGGCAGGTTGATGCCCGGTTGCACACCTTTAAGGTGCTTGGCGGTTTGCCCGTCAATCTCCACCACGCGCCCGTTGGCCAGCACCAATTGCGCGCCTTCATGGCGGGTGTTGATGCGCTCCGGCTCGCCACTGCCGAGAATCAGCCCCTGACTGTCCATGACGTTGACGTTATAGGGCAGGATGGCCATGGTGCGATCGACAATATCCTGCGCCAGGTCATGATCCAGCTCGAACATGGGGCTAACTTCCTTGAAAGGCGTGGTTGGTCATAGGCACAGCGCAAAGCCTGCTTGACTGTGCGCAAGCACAAAGACAGCAGCCCGCCAGGTGGCCGAGACTCGTTAGGCGATCAACGTTACCCCCGCGTCGCAAAAAATCATAATAAAGAGAGAATGCCATGTCACAGAGCGCCGCTGCCCCACTGGCCACCGATGACGATAAAAACGCCATCTACAAGCGCGTTACCCTGCGCCTGATCCCCTTCATTTTCATCTGCTACCTGTTCAACTACCTCGACCGGGTGAACGTTGGCTTCGCCAAGTTGCAGATGCTCGATGCGCTGAAATTCAGTGAAACGGTGTACGGCCTCGGCGCCGGGATCTTCTTTATCGGCTACGTGCTGTGCGGCGTGCCGAGCAACCTGGCGCTGACAAAATTCGGCCCGCGGCGCTGGATCGCGTTGATGATGATCGTGTGGGGCACGCTGTCGACCTGCCTGCTGTTCGTCACCACGCCGACGCATTTCTACACCCTGCGTTTGTTCACCGGTGCCGCTGAAGCCGGCTTCTTCCCTGGCGTGGTGCTGTACCTTTCGCAATGGTTCCCGACCTTTCGCCGTGGGCGGATCATGGCGTTGTTCATGTCGGCGATCCCGGTGTCCGGTTTGCTCGGCAGCCCGTTTTCCGGCTGGATTCTCACCCATTTCGCGGCTGGCCAAGGTGGTTTGGCGGGCTGGCAATGGATGTTTTTGCTGCAAGGCATTCCGACTGTGATCCTCGGCGCGCTTGCGTACTTCCTGCTCAGCGACAGCTTTGCTCACGCCAAGTGGCTCAAACCCCACGAGCGCGCGGTGCTGGAGGCCGACCAGGCGACGGATTTGGCGAACAAACCCAAAACCACCACCGACTCGCTGGCCGAGGTGTTCAAGAACCCGGCGATCTGGGCGTTCGGCCTGATTTACTTCTGTATCCAGAGCGGTGTGTACGCGATCAACTTTTGGCTGCCGTCGATCATCAAGAACCTCGGGTTCAGCGATAACCTGGTGATTGGCTGGCTCAGCGCGATTCCTTATCTGCTGGCGGCGGTGTTTATGTTGCTGGTCGGGCGCTCGGCTGATTTGCGCAAAGAGCGACGCTGGCATTTGGTGGTGCCGATGTTGATGGGCGCTGTCGGTTTGGTGATCGCGGTGAACTTTGCAACGACGCCGGCGATTGCGATTCTGGGTTTGACCATTGCTACGATGGGCGCGCTCACCGGCTTGCCGATGTTCTGGCCGGTGCCGACCGCGATGCTGAGTGCCGGCGCGGCGGCGGGTGGTTTGGCGTTGATTAACTCGATGGGCCAGATGGCGGGTTTTCTCAGCCCGTATATCGTCGGGTTTGTGAAGGATGCCACCGGCTCGACCGACATTGCGTTGTACTTGCTGGCAGCCGTTATCGTCGCCGGCAGCGTGCTCGCGCTGCGCATGACGCGCACCCTTAAAGCCTGACGCGCTGATCGTTCCCACGCTCGTTTAAGCAAGGTGTTGAAATCGCTGGGATATGAGGCGCGTCACCTCGAGCAATTCCTGAGCAGTGTGCTCGGTGCACTGATGTTGGAAAACGGCGACCCGCGGCTTGAAACCTTCAATGAAGCGCTTTTGCTCAAGGGCCAGGCGCACCGAAGCGAAGGTGTGGCCAGATCGGTGGGAAAAGTGTCGCACGGGCTCGCTGCGCTGGAGATTTTGGACTGGCATCTGGCTCGCGCGTGAGCAATCTGGGGTTAGCTCCCCTGTTGATTGGAGCCTGTCGACCTGCGCCGCGTATATTGCAGCGGTTGATCGAATGACCGTCGGTGAATGGGCTCTGGCGTCGGGGCGTGGAACCACGCTCAGGAGGCTTGGCCTACCGATCGCGGCCAATTCAAAAGGTTGATTTTTAGGCGCCATGCGCCGCTATCATTTTGTATACTCGGTGGCCGCAGAAACTGAGTACAACACCGGACCTTTCAATACGGTGTTGCCCCTATGTCTTGTAACGGTTTTCTAAAAAACGCCTTAAAAACGTTGTATCTAATGCTTTTTCACTACTCATAAAGACGCTAAGTACCTCGTCATAGCTACCACGGCTCCAGATATGTTCCTTTAACCAGTCAAACGCAGGGCGTATGTTGCCACTGCAGAAATCGCTTGAATAGTCTTGGTGAGTGGCGGTGAACTGGTGAAATAGATGTGCAGCGTAGACTTGGCCTAAGACATAACAAGGAAAATACCCAAAAAGACCGAGAGACCAATGAATATCTTGCATGCAACCAAGCCGAAAATCGTTGCCCGGAGATAGCCCCAAATAATCAATACTTAATATGTTCCAACATTCTGGGAGATCAGATACTTCAATTTCGCCGTTTAGTAGTTTTAGTTCCAGCTCAAAGCGTAAAATTATATGGAGAATATAAGATACCTCATCCGCCTCAATTCTTATAAGTCCAAGGCGAGTTTGGTTGTAGTAGAAGTTAAGTTTATCAGCTGAAATCGGAAATTGGTGCTTGTCCGATAAAGTTCTCGATAAGTAAGTCAAGAATGCGGGATGCCGGCCGATCATATTTTCGAAAAAAAGGCTTTGAGACTCATGCACGCCTACTGAGCGAGGCAGGCTGATCGGGTGCCCACGGGGGGAGGTCGGCAGGTTCTGTTCATAACATGCATGCCCCGTTTCATGGATGACCTCAAGCAGCCCATCAAGAATCGAAGAGTCTTTTTTTAGTATGAGCCGTGTATCCTCAGGCACGCCGGCACAAAACGGATGCTCTCCAAAATCTATCCGACCTCTTGTGAGGTCAAACCCAAAAACACATGAAATATTTAAGAAAAGCTTTTCCTTGTCATCGATCGTAAAAAGTCGGCGCTGAGCGGCTGCTGTCGAAGCTGGTTTAGAGTTGGCGAGAATATCAATTGCCCATACCTTCAACTCCTCAAAGGCAGGCTTTAGTTGAGCTATGCGAAGGCCAGGCTCATGAATATCCAGCAAACTGTCGTAAAGCTCCAAGCCAGTAGCCTCTGCGCGATGCTGGGCTTCTAATCGGATGACCTCAACAACAGCTGATAAAGCTGGAGCATAACTCTCCCAATCATTCCTCGATCTACAATCAGCCCACAGACTCTCAGCTCTGGACGTTGCTCGGGTCTTGCGGTCCTGCAGTTCAGCGGGTACCGTAAGATGACAGCGGAGGTACCGATCTACCTCCCTAAGGCACGACTGGTCGCGTGTTGCCGCACATCGAAGTGCAGCAGGCAAATCGCACGACTCCATCAACTCGACCAGATTATCTCGACGCAAAGCGTTTAGGGTTGCCACCGACTGAGTTCGCGCAGCTAGTGACGCAGCTTTCACATGAAGTGATTGATCCCACTCGGCTAGCCTCACCGCATGGCGTAACTGGTAATCTTTCTCAAAGTGCTGGTTGATTCGTCCAATGACTTCATCAGAATTAGTCATGTTGTCTCCCGATGGGTCCGTGAAACCCATGCAGGCCGCAAGATATTCACGATTAATGCACTTATAAGAATGAAAACAAAACCTATAATTGTACTGGCTGAAGGTTTTTCGCCAAAGTAGGTCATGGCTAATACAACAGAAATGATAGGTGAAAATAAAGTAGCGTAGCTTGCGTATTCGGCACTTTGAAGCTTGATTAGATAGAACCAGATATAAAAAACGACCGCACCGCCAAAAACCCCCATAAATAAAATCGACGCAGCAGCAGGCAATGACAAGTTTCCAGAAAACTCCATAATTTCGGTGGGCCAATCTAAAAATAGCGGAGACACCAAGAAGACGCAAAAGCAACCGAAGGTTACCTGCCAAAATACTTTCACCCGGAAATCTATATCAGTCTCTAATCTCTGTGCGATTATGGAGCCGATCGACCAAGAGACGGCGCTTGACAGGATGATTAAGTGGCTTGAAGAAAATTGAAAGCTTCCGATAATCAACCAGACTCCTATTGAGCAGAACGTCAGCGAAGCAATAGAGAAACTATTGAATTTCCGATTGAGTATCATCACAAAAAAAGATGTAAAGCAAGGCATTGTATAGATTAGAGAAGTTGAATCGGAAATACTTAGGCGCTCCAATGCTATATTGTTTAAAATTGGGACAAGGAAAACATTTGGAACTGCGATAATGAAGAGCTTTAGATAAAGCATAGCGTCTAAAGTTATGCTGAGATCATTCACGGGCTTCCAAAATATTGCGTAGAGGAAAAGAACACTGATAAAAGCGCATGCTAATCGGAATGGCCAAGCGCCCAGAGTCTGAACACCTATTTTGGATACCGGCAAGCCAGCGCCCCAAATTAGGGCCATGACTGCTATAAGAAGCAAACTTTTTTGAAATGGCGACATTATCAAATTAACCATAACGAGCAATGAGGGCGATCCGGTTTTGAGCTGGAGGCGCCGTTACCATCGATACAAAATGCGGGACTTTTCGCTGCGAAGTATCGAATACAAATAGCCGACCATAAGAAGGCGTTAAGGTGTCATGAACTGAGGATCGTGTTTCGTTCAAAATAAAAGTTAACCCGCCGAAATTCAGGTTCCACTGCGACGTGAGGTTTAATGCTATTCCGAGATTTGAGCCTGGATCACAATGAGTTGTTAAGAAATCACCTTGATCAAAACGATTAATGTAGCGAACTTCCATCGCTCCGATTGATCGCCCCGAGAGCGTCGACAATAAGCTCAGGAAGTCTTCTCTCATAAGATAATCGTCGAAGAGTTTCATAGCTGGATGAATCGGCATACCCTCTAACTCTGTCAATCGCCGAAAACTAAAAGCAAAACCTCCTTCGTGGTAAACTTTAAGTGCGTCGGCTTTAACGTGTTTTAAGCGTAAAGCGGGCACATTGTACGGCAGATCAACTTCTTCAGTAGAATTGCGGATGATGTAGGTCCAATCTTGTTCCTCGATACCATCGCACGCGTTTTTACACCCGCGCACAAGATCCGGGAAACATGAAGACAGGTCGATTGAACAATAACCGTATTCTCTAAAAGACCTTGATGCTTTATTCATGTTCGAAAACGGTCTCTTCTCGTTTATTTAGAGTTTGCATTGATAGATAAATCCTCTTTCCTACTACCGCTGGTCGATCGTAGCCAGTAATACACTTAACGATTTGATCACATGCCAACCCAGCCATTGCTGACAAAGAGGGCGCACTTTGCCAAGCGTTAACAGTCCGATCTCCATCCAAAAAATCGTGTTTCAGCCGAGCCCGCTGGAATTTCTCAATATTGGCTTTTTTACTGTAATAAGTTTGTCGCGCAGATTGCTTTACATCTGCGAAAGATTTGTGCGACCCATCATTTAGGAATAATGGCCCAATGGATATTTCAAGCGGGTCTCCTCCTAGTTCCATTACCGGAATTCCACGCTCCTTAGCCAGGGTGTGGATCATTTCCTCCGGTGTGTGCTTTCGGTAATAACCCAAGCTTGCCCATGCAAGTACGATGAAATCCACACCCTCTAACAGCTTGCTAATTTGCTTTGGATCTGGGGCAGCAAACTCACAAAATGTTTCTACTTTTACATTAGGGTTATACTCGTAAATTCTTTCTTTGGCCGCTATAACTTTTTCCTTTCCAACATCTGAAGTTGTGTAAAGTACTTGTCGATTTATGTTGGATAATTCGACATCATCACCGTCAACCAAGCGCAGCTTTCCAATACCGGCCAGTGCGAGCAACAGAGAGCACCACGTTCCCCAGCCTCCCATGCCAAACATAACGACAGTGCTGGACTTTAGGCGCTCCTGATAAACTTGAGAATGGACATGCCCCTTATCTATGAGCGAGAATTGCAGCATTTGCCGATCGTATCGCTCGACTTCTTCGCTGGTCAATGCACTGGAAAAATACGCGTTATCCTCCAGCAGATTCATCTCATGAAGCGTTGCAATAAAACCAGTGAGATCATCCTCTGTCACCTCAACACCCTGGTGCCCTAATTCTTTGGCAATACGCGGTACTGTGCGGGTGCCATCCAATTTCTCAAGAACCTCTTTCACCCAATCTGGCGGTGCAACAATGATCTTGGATACCCCCGGGATCTCTCCGATGCAAATATCACCGTCCTCAGCCCGAATGATGTGATGTGATCGCTTAATGAGAGGCTTGGTGTTGGTATTCATATTAGGCTCGCAGTTATGTTTGCCACAAAGAAAGGGGCTGCAGTAAGCAACCCCTCACCGAGAACCGTAACTGAATTAATTTTCCAGCTCGACCTCTTCGCCTTCAGAATACATAGCCTTCTCCTCAGAGATGGCCGATACGCGCTCTTCAAGTTCTTCGAATTGTACGTTTTGCATGATTCACCTCAATGTTTTTTAGGTTAATTTCATTCAAAAAACGTTCAAATGCTGCGTTTTGTAACGCGTTAATATTTATAGAGTAGGGGCCGGTGCTTCGCGCCTCTATTTTGCTTCATATTATTTCTATGGCCTCTAGGGCCTGTTGCCGTTTTGCGCTAACCGATTGATTTGTCGGTGCAAGCTCGTATCGTTGAAGCTCTGACCGGGCCAACAGCACCTGGTAATTTCGCCAGGGCGCGCTGTTGCAGGAAGTCGAGGTGACGGGCGATTACCTCAGCGACGACGGCGAAATTGTTCGGCGCTGGGCGCTGGCGGGCCACGGTATCGCCTACAAAGCCAACCTGGATGTCGCCCGTGATATTCAGGCTGGGCGGCTGGTGCCGCTGTTGCCCGATTGGCAAGGCGAGCCCACGCCGTTCAACCTTATGTGCCCTCACCGCCTGCAAGTGTCGGAACGGGTGAAAGTGCTGCATCGCTTCCTGCAGCAGCGTTGTCAGAGCTTGCTGAACACATGAAGAAACGCGCGCAGGGCTTGTTCCAGAGCCCTTGAGTCTGGTATTGCATGACTCACGTTTGCCTGCCTTAAGGAGCTTTGCATGATTTACCGCACATTGGGCCAGTCCGGCTTGCAGGTCAGCGCGCTGACCTTGGGCACGATGATGTTTGGCGAACAGACCAGCACTGAAGACTCGCTGCGCATCATCGACAAGGCCTGGGACCAGGGCATCAATTTTATCGACACCGCCGACGTGTACACCGGCGGGCGCTCCGAGGAAATCGTCGGCGAGGCCATCGCCCGCCACCGCGAGGATTGGGTGCTGGCGTCCAAAGTGGCGATTGGCCCTACCGACGGCTTGCCCAACCGCAGCGGCCTGAGCCGCAAGCGCTTGTTCAATGCGCTGGAAGCCAGCCTTGCGCGCCTCGACACTGACTACCTGGACATCTACTACCTGCACCGTGAAGACCACAACACGCCGCTGGAAGTCACGGTGTCGGCGATTGGCGACCTGATCCGCCAAGGCAAGATTCGCTACTGGGGCTTGTCCAACTATCGCGGCTGGCGCATCGCCGAAGTGATTCGCGTGGCTGAACACTTGGGCGTAGACAAACCGATTATCAGCCAGCCGCTGTACAACATCGTCAACCGTCAGGCGGAGGTCGAGCAAATCACCGCAGCCGCTGCCTACGGTTTGGGCGTGGTGCCGTATAGCCCGCTGGCGCGAGGCGTACTCAGCGGTAAATATGCGCCCGACGTCGCACCCGAGCCTGGCAGCCGTGCGGCGCGCCAGGACAAACGCATTCTGGAAACCGAATGGCGCATGGAATCGCTGCGCATCGCCCAGCAGATTCAGCAGTACACGCAAGGGCGTGGCGTGGGGATTGTCGAGTTTGCGATTGCCTGGGTGCTGAATAATTCGGCGGTGAGCTCGGCGATTGTCGGGCCGCGTACCGAGGCGCAGTGGGACGCGTACACCGGGGCGCTGGAGGTGAACATCAGCGCTGAGGATGAAGCGTTTATCGACTCGCTGGTCACGCCGGGCCATTCCTCCACACCGGGCTTTAATGACGTCAGCCATTTTGTCTCGGGGCGTACACGTCGCGTGTAAGCCCCGGCCGCTATTCAGTACGGGCGAGCGTGCTCGCCCTGTGCTTAAGATTTGAGCCCTAACGCTTCAGCGCCATCCTTCACTTCCTGATCTGAAAGCGGTTCGTTTTTTATGCCCTTGCCTATCAGTGCAGCTAAAGACCTGATCTGGCCATAAGCCGGCACCAGGCCTTGAATTTTGTCGCCAGTCGCCGTAATTATCTTGTCCATCTCGGCCTTGGTCTTACCAAACGACCTGCCGAGGTCATTGTATTTATTGGCAAACGTCAGCAAAAAGGTGATGGGATTGTCGATGAATCGCTCTGCATCTCCCGAGGTGGATTTGCTCACGCCAAACGCTTCCAGAAGTCTTGAAACCCAGTCAAATGGATGTTCCAGAAAGTTTCCAATCGCCTTAAGCGCCCCGGCAGCACCTTCATCACGAATAACGTTAAGCGCTTCCTCAACCACACTGGTATTTAACGCGTCAGGTGTAATTTGCAGCAGTGGCTTGTTACCGATGCTGTCTTTTTTCAAATAGTAAATATTCCCGGTGTCCCCTGCCCCCATCAAATTGCCGAGCATGTCATATCGAAACTGTACGGATTCACCCGTGGGGCGCCAGCCGATATAAGTAATAACACCTTGGTCGTTTACCTCTTTAGTCTGTATGTCGGTGAGGCCGTTAACAATCGGCGTATTGGCTGATTCATTACTCCACTCATCGAGGACTTCAAAGATATTCCTGGCGATGTAACTTGCTTCCCCAAGCACCCACGCGGGTTTGCTATTTTCCGGCGCAGACGCCCACTCCAACATGAGTTGCCTGACCGTTTCGACAGATTCGAGCCGTGCATCGCGGCCAAAGTGTTTTAGAAACGCCGGGAACGCCACGGGGTTATCGGGAAGCGCCTTGAGGAACTTGTGCATGTCTTTTCGAGCAGGGAATTCGTGGAATGATTTTTGATTTTGCTCCGGCATGTACATCATCACATTGATTTTGTCCGGCATCGGTGGCTTGCGCCGGATGATGAACATGTCATTGGAGGGAACGCCATGCACCGCAAAACTTCGGACGTGCACTTGGGTAGGGTTGGACGGGTCAGGGTTTAAAAAAGCATCAAGCAGTTCTTTGCCGTCTGCACTCACTGCGCCTCGGGCTGTGTCTTTCGCCAACAACTGCGCGAACTGCTGATAACTTTCGGCGTTTTTCCAGGTGGGTACTACCTCTTGAGGCGCTACGGGGTCGCTGCTTTTGCTATTCAACAGGTTTGGCAAAGTAAAAACGCCGGACGGCGAAAGACCACTTGGGGCCGGGAGGATGTGCATGGACTAACCTCACTGTCTGATTTTTAGTGTGGCTTCCCCCGAGCTCTCTCTCGCCAGAGTCGTGGTGATCATCACGCGGTGACGATGCCCATCAAGGTCGCTATTAATAACGTTGCTCGATTAGTTCAGCCTTTTACCGGGTACTCATCAACCCTGCGAAACTTTCCGTGCAAACCACGCCTGTTCAAGCTAGTCGAGGGTAGTTGTACTTGTGTGGACGCAGCGTTGAAATCTGTTCCATTAAAACGGCTTAATCGACGTGACAAAGAATGTCGCTAACCTTATTCTCCCTTCCTAATTCTCCCACTCTTTTTGTGGCAATCGGTTTTCGCGAGGACAGTGTGTCTAAAGGTGTTGTTTTATCGGTGTTGGCCTCGGTGTTGTTTGCCGTGATGTATTACTTCACCTCGTTGCTCACGCCCTTGAGCGGTCTGGAGATTTTCGGTTGGCGCATGCTGCTCACCGTGCCGTGCATGAGCGTATTTATGCTGGTCAGCGGCGAATGGCGGCGCGTGTGGGAGCTGCTGCGGCTGTTGGCGACCAAGCCGCGGTTGATCGGCGGCGTGCTGCTGTCGTCAGCCTTGGTCGGCACGCAGTTGTGGTTGTTTATGTGGGCGCCGCTGAATGGGCGCAGCCTTGAGGTGTCGTTGGGCTACTTTCTGTTGCCATTGACCATGGTGCTGACGGGCCGCCTGGTGTACGGCGAGCGCCTGTCGCGCTTGCAGCAGATAGCCGTATTTTTTGCAGCGCTCGGCGTATTGAATGAGCTGTACCAGGCTGGCGGATTCTCTTGGGCGACGCTGGTGGTGATCATTGGTTACCCGGTTTATTTTGTGGTGCGCAAATACTTGACCACCGATCACTTGGGCGGCCTGTGGCTGGACATGGCGTTGATGCTGCCGGTGGCGTGGTGGTTTGTGCAGAGCGGTGAACAGGGCTATGCGGTATTTGATGCCCACGCGAAGTTGTATGCGCTGATTCCGTTGTTGGGTTTGATCAGTGCCTCGGCGTTGGTGAGCTACATCGTTGCCAGCCGGTTGTTGCCCTTCAGCCTGTTCGGGTTGCTGAGCTATGTGGAGCCGGTGTTGCTGCTGGGGGTGGCGCTATTGCTGGGCGAAGGCATCAAGCCTGGGCAATGGCTGACCTACATCCCGATCTGGCTGGCGGTGTTGGTACTGGTGTATGAAGGCTTCAAGCACCTGATGCGCCAACGCAGGGCCTGATGCGCAGGCGATAAAAAGCCCGGCCGCAATGATGCGCGGCCGGGCTGTTTTGGGTCAGTCGGCGGTCAATACACCGCGACGTACCTGGTCACGCTCGATCGACTCGAACAGTGCCTTGAAGTTGCCCTCGCCGAACCCGTCATCGCCCTTGCGCTGGATAAATTCGAAGAACACCGGGCCCATCAGGGTTTCCGAGAAAATCTGCAGCAGCAGGCGCCTGTCGCCTTCGATCGAAGAACCGTCGAGCAGAATGCCCCGCGCTTGCAGTTGGTCCACCGGCTCAGCGTGATTCGGCAGGCGGCCTTCGAGCATTTCGTAGTAAGTCGCAGGCGGCGCGGTCATGAAGCGCATGCCGATGTTTTTCAGTGCGTCCCAGGTTTTGATCAGGTCGTCGGTGAGGAACGCCACGTGCTGGATGCCCTCGCCGTTGAACTGCATCAGGAACTCTTCGATTTGGCCTGCGCCCTTGGACGATTCTTCGTTCAGCGGGATACGGATCATGCCATCCGGCGCGCTCATGGCCTTGGAGGTCAGGCCGGTGTACTCGCCCTTGATGTCGAAGTAACGCGCTTCACGGAAGTTGAACAGCTTCTCGTAGAAGTTGGCCCAGTAAGCCATGCGCCCGCGATACACGTTGTGGGTCAGGTGGTCGATAACCTTGAGGCCCGCACCGACCGGGTTGCGCTCCACGCCTTCGACGAACACGAAGTCGATGTCATAGATCGAGCTGCCTTCACCGAAACGGTCGATCAGGTACAACGGCGCGCCGCCGATGCCCTTGATCGCCGGCAGGTTGAGTTCCATCGGCCCGGTTTCGATATGAATCGGCTGGGCGCCGAGTTCCAAGGCACGGTTGTAGGCCTGTTGCGAGTCTTTGACGCGGAACGCCATGCCACACACCGAAGGGCCGTGTTCGGCGGCAAAGTAGGCCGCGAGGCTGCCGGGCTGGTTGTTGAGGATCAGGTTGATCTCGCCCTGGCGGTACAGGTGCACGTTCTTGGAGCGGTGGCTGGCAACTTTGGTGAAGCCCATGATCTCGAAGATCGGCTCCAGAATGCCTGGGGTTGGCGATGCGAATTCGATAAATTCAAAGCCCATCAGGCCCATTGGGTTTGCGTATTGGTCGGCCATTTTTGGCACCTCATCATTCTTGTCATTAACAGATCGTTATGTGCGAGCAAGGATGAAGTCGCAGGGCGGTGCACACGAGAGCCCGCGCACGCTGCGGGCGAGGAAGTCACCGAAGATAAGGGGGGAGCCGAGTAGCTTCATGGTTACATCAGTCTCTGACGGCCGAGGCTTGCGTGAGCGCAAGTCATATTCTTTTATGCGTAAACCGATTCTACACAGCGTAACCGTGTTTGTAAGCCCTCTTATCAAAGCCCCAATGGCTTGGGCTGCGCAAGGGGTTTGTTGCACAGATAAATGCCGAGCAGGATCACCGCCCCGCCCAGCAGCATGGGCAGGCTGAGGTGCTCGCCGAGCAGTAGCGCGCCACAGACCACCGCCGTCAGCGGGTTAAGCGCGATGAATACGCCGGCACGGGTGGCGCCGATCCGGCGAATGCCGTCGTACCAGGCGATATAGGCCAGTGCCGAGCCCACCACGCCGAGGTAGAGCAAGCTCAGCAGTTGCGGCCAGTGCAGCGCACTCACAGCGCTCACGCTGAGTTTGCCGGTGACGAACGTGGTGGCCGTCAGCATCGCCGTGCCCAGGATTATCGACCAGGTTACCGTCTGCAATGGCCCCAAGCTGTGGTTCAGACCACGCGAACACACGGAGTACACGCCCCACCCCAGCACACAGCCGAGAATCAGCAGGTCGCCGACCCAGGCAGTGTCGGCGCCCTGCAACAACTGCGGGTTACGGCTCACAATCACCGCCCCCGCGCCGCCGAGGCATAAGGCAATGCCCAGGCATTTGGCTGCGCCGAGACGCTCCTTGAACAACAGCCACGACGCCAGGCCGATGACCGCCGGGTTCAAGGCCACAATCAGCGAAGCTCGCGACGCATTGATGTAATGCAGGCCGTAAAAGAAGCACACGTTGTAAAAAAAGATGCCGAAAAAACCCAGGATTGCCAATTGCAAACATTGGCCTGCGCGGGGACGAACCAGGCGCACGCGTGTAAAAGCCATGAACATCAGCAGCGCCACGCTTGCCAGTACAAAGCGCATTGTTGCCGCCAGCAGCGGGTCAACGTCAGCGGCCAGGTAGCGGCCAGCCACGAAGGTGGTGCCCCAAATCATGCTGACAACGGCGAGCTTCAGGTAGGTCAGGCGGTCGGAGGAAGGCATCATCAGTGGCGCTCTGTGCGGATCAGGATTGGGGTATCCTGCGAGTAATGACCCATCATCGTAAAATGAGTAAATACTCATGACCCTCACACAGCTTGAAATCTTCTCGCGTGTCGCCGAGCTGCAAGGCTTCACCAGCGCTGCCCACCGTTTGGGTATCAGCCAGTCGGCGGTGTCGCATGCAATCAAGGCGCTTGAACAGGAATTGGGCGTCGAGTTGTTTCGGCGCCATCAGTCACAGGTCGAACTGAGTGACATCGGCCGGCAACTGCTGATGCGCGCACGCACGGTGCTCGGCGTGGTCAACACGCTGCAGCAAGAAGCTTCTGATGCCCGAGGCATGAAGCGTGGCACGTTGCGCGTCGGCTCTTTCGGCCCCACGTCGTCCAATCGTTTGCTGCCGCGCATTCTCAAACAGTTTCGGCTGGAGCACCCAGGCATTGAGGTGCATGTTGACGAAGGCCCCGACCGTCAAGTGATTCAATGGCTGGACGAACGACGGATCGACGTCGGGTTTGTGGTGCTGGAACAGGAACGCTTTGATACGTTTGCGCTGTTTAAAGACCAGATGGTCGCCCTGCTACCGGCGGCGCACCCGCTGGCGAACCAGCCTTGCGTGGCGTTGCAGGCGCTGTGTGATGACCCGTTCATACTCACCGAAGCGGGGTCGCTGGAGCTGGTTTCACGGTTATTCAGTGCCGCGCGGCTGACGCCGAATGTGCGCTACCGCTGCTCGCAACTGCTCAGCACCGTGGAGGCGGTGAGCCGGGGCGATGGCGTCAGCGTGGTGGCACAGGCCTCGTTGCCACAGACGCCGGACCCACGCTACCAAGTGCGCGCCCTCTCACCGCCCGTGGTCCGCAATATAGGCTTGGCCGTGCTGGACAAACGCCAGTCGACACCGGCCACGTTGGCGTTTATTCAATTGGCGCAAGGTCTCGACTTTTAGCGATGCCGTACTGGCCAAACGGCCAGGTACAGCGAGATTATTTCGCCCTGGCCCTCTATCATCAGCATTAACCGAGTCGCCCTTCCACCTTGCAACAGGCCGTTCCATCTATGCCCTTGACCGTCAACGGCCCGCGAAAGCGCGCGACCCGCTATGTGATCACTGCACTCAGCGGCCTGCTGCCGATTGTATTGGGCGTGGTCAGCCTGCATTGGCAAGCCGAACGCACCCTGCAACAAAGCACCGCGCACACCGCCCAAGAGGCGGTGCGCCAGTTTGACCTGATGCTCGACAATACCGCCCTCGCCGCTCAGGCCTTGCTGCCGTTGGCCGGCCAGCCGTGTGACGACGCTGCGCAACTGGCACTGCGCGAGCACGTCACGCGTCGACCTTTTGTGCGCGCAACCACGTTGTCCTGGCAAAAAAACATCTATTGCACCTCGCTGTTCGGTGATAGCCATCTCTCGGCGGTCAACCCGAATGACTACGTTGACGGCAGGCTGTGGTTAATGAATGGCAACCCGGTGACCCCGGACACTGCGCTGCTGGTTTACCGCTTGGTCGACGGCGACAAGGCCGCGTTTGCATCGGTTGACGGCTACCACCTGACCAATACGTTGCGCCTGATCAGCCGTTACGCGCAGTTGACCTTGCAAGTAGGGCCAAACTGGCTGGACGCCGACGGCAAAGTGCATACCTCAGCGGTGCCGGCGTTTGCCGTGGCGCATCATCACCTTAAGTCCGGGCACTATCCTTACAGCGTGGATGCCGGTATGCCAGCCGGTGAAGTGTGGCGGTATATGGCGGCGCGTTACCCGGCACTGTTCGGCCTGGTGCTGTTTTTCGGCGTACTCGCCGGCGTCCTTGCGTGGTGGCTGCAAAAGCGTTCCAGCGCGCCGACGCATGAATTGCAGCGCGCGCTGGGCGCCAACGAATTCATCGCGTATTACCAGCCCGTGGTGCGCGGCGATAGCCTTGAATGGGCGGGCTGTGAAGTGCTGATGCGCTGGCAGCACCCGAAGGAAGGCCTGGTGCGCCCGGACCTGTTTATTCCACTGGCCGAGCATTGCGGTTTGATCGTGCCGATGACCCGTGCCTTGATGCGCCAAACCGCGGCGCACCTCGCCCCCCACGTCGGGCACTTGCGCCCTGGTTTTCATGTTGCGGTGAATATCACTGCCCGCCACTGCCTGGACCTGGACCTGGTGCAAGACTGTCGGGAATTTCTCGCCGCCTTCGCGCCTGGCCAAGTCACGTTGGTGCTGGAGTTAACCGAGCGCGAACTGATTGAGCCTACCGACGTCACCCGTCGGCTGTTCGACGCCCTGCATCAACTGGGTGTAATGATTGCCCTCGACGACTTCGGCACCGGCCATTCCAGCCTGGGTTACTTGCGTAACTTTAATGTGGATTACTTGAAAATCGATCAAAGCTTTGTCGCCATGATCGGCGCCGATGCACTCTCGCGGCATATTCTGGACAGCATCATCGAACTCTCCGGCAAGCTGGCGCTGCGCACCGTGGCCGAGGGCGTGGAAACAGCCGAGCAGTGCGAATACCTCGCCGCACAGGGTGTGGACTTCCTGCAGGGTTACCTGTTCGGTCGACCGTTACCCGCCGACGAGTTTATTAAGTCTCTGGCCAGCCACTGAATAGCCCTGTACCACGCCCGATGAAATATTATTATTTAGGCCGACGACGTGATTTACTCGTGAGGCATTAACTACTACAATTTTTCCAGCCGGTGCTTAACTCGCAGAAGGGCCACTTTCTTTGAGTTGCCTTACAGCCCTTGGCTTATCGCTTTATCTGCAGTTGATACCAGCAAACTACACTATTGGAGTAAAGATTTTGTCCAGACTCGCCGAATTTCGCGCAGCAGAAAAAGCCCTTCAAGAGCAGCTGGCCCAGCTGGAATCCCTGAAGAACGACGCTGGCCTGAAGAAAGAAATCGAATTTGAAGAAAAGCTGCAAGGCTTGATGAAGCACTACGGTAAAGGCCTGCGCGAGATCATCTCGATCCTTGACCCTAACCACGGCAAGGCCGGCACCGCTGTTGCCGCTGCACCTAAACAGCGCCGCGCGCGCGTGGTCAAGGTTTACCACAACCCGCACACCGGCGAATTGATCGAGACCAAAGGCGGCAACCACCGCGGCCTGAAAGCCTGGAAAGAACAGCACGGCGCCGCCACTGTCGAATCCTGGCTGCGCGGCTGATCAGCACGCACTAACAAAAAAGCCCCGCAGGTCGGGGCTTTTTGTTAAGCGAATTTAAACCTGACTTAACTAATATTTCACACGCTGAAACATCCAGCCGCGTAACACCTTCAAAGTTTCAGGCTGTTGCGCACCGAACTCACTTCATCCTTGCTCGCGTCGTACGCTTGCGCTTGGCCAGCGTATGAAAAAACATACGCTTTATCGGCATCAACCGCGCCCACCAATGTTTGTGACAATACGTGTCTTCCGCTCTCGGTAATCACACACGTAGTTTCCAACGCCTCAAGACGGCTCAATGTTGCGGGGTGCATTTTGCTGCACACGCTTTGATAACCGCCTTGCGCAAAATCCTTCTGGATGGACTTGCGCATTTCCAGCAATACACCTTGAAGATTAACGGTGTGCCCGGCTTCAATCGGTGTGCCGGTCAACTCCATGACCATCAAGGTGTTGCCGTTTTCATCATTCTTGATCGCGCGTTGCCGCGACACGGCCTTGGCTGTTTCGGGCGCCTCGCCATCGGGTTGCACTGCTTCGACTTGCCAGCCGTTGGGCCAATGAATTTCCGGGTCGGCAGCCAGCACCAACGGGCTGCCCAACAGTAAACACAACGCGCTCAACAGCGGTGTACGCAATTTGGTCATGACAAAAAACACCCAAGGTTCAAGCGCCAAAGTTTGCGGCCAGCCGCACGCACCTCGCAAGTGCGGCGCGCCCTTTTTCGTTTGGCGCAACAGGCGGGCCTTGCGTATCATGGTTTGGCTGCATGGATGCTTGCCGCACGCCAATGGAACGCTCTTATCACTGCACGCGGCATTTGCCCGATTTTTTCTGGAGGGCCCATGAGCCTGCACGATCTCAACACTTTTCCGGGCGTTACCGCCCAACCTGACACCGCCACCGCCAACTTTGTGTTCAACCACACGATGCTGCGGGTCAAGGACATCACCAAATCGCTGGATTTCTACACCCGCGTGCTGGGTTTTTCTCTGGTTGAAAAGCGCGACTTCCCTGAAGCCGAGTTCAGCCTGTACTTCCTGGCCCTGGTAGACAAAGCCCAGATCCCGGCCGACGCCGCCGAGCGCACCCAGTGGATGAAGTCGATCCCGGGCATCCTCGAATTGACCCACAACCACGGCACCGAAAACGATGCCGACTTTGCCTATCACAATGGCAACACCGACCCGCGTGGCTTTGGCCATATCTGCATTTCGGTGCCGGATATTGTGGCGGCGTGCGAACGCTTCGAAGCCTTGGGTTGTGATTTCCAGAAGCGCCTGACCGATGGCCGCATGAAAAGCCTGGCGTTCATCAAAGACCCGGACGCGTACTGGGTTGAGATCATTCAGCCGGCGCCGATGTAAACGTCGCGCTTACAAAAAAACCCCATGATCACTCATGGGGTTTTTTCATTTACGCAGCAATGTTTACGCTGGTGCAGACGTGCGGATCAGGTGATCGAACGCACTCAGCGAAGCTTTGGCGCCCTCGCCGATCGCGATGACGATCTGCTTGTACGGCACGGTGGTCACGTCACCGGCCGCGAATACACCTGGCAGCGACGTCTCGCCACGCGCATCGACAATGATCTCGCCACGCGGCGTCAGTTCTACAGTGCCTTTGAGCCAGTCGGTATTGGGCAGCAAACCAATCTGCACAAAGATACCTTCCAGGTCGATGGTCTTGAACTCGCCGCTGTCGCGGTCCTTGTACGCCAGGCCGGTGACTTTTTGGCCATCGCCTTTGACTTCACTGGTCAACGCACTGGTGATCACGTCAACGTTAGGCAGGCTGTGAAGCTTGCGTTGCAGCACGGCGTCGGCGCGCAACTTGCTGTCGAACTCGAGCAAGGTCACATGGCTGACGATACCGGCCAAGTCGATGGCGGCTTCAGCGCCGGAGTTACCGCCGCCGATCACCGCTACGCGCTTGCCTTTGAACAGCGGGCCATCACAGTGCGGGCAGAAGCACACGCCTTTGGCTTTGTATTCCTGCTCGCCCGGCACACCCATTTCGCGCCAGCGTGCGCCGGTCGCCAAAATCAACGTCTTGGACTTGAGGGTCGCACCGCTTTCAAAACGAATCTCGTGCAGCTCACCGGGATTTTTTGCCGGCACCAGGCTGCTCGCACGCTGCAGGTTCATGATGTCGACGTCGTACTGACGCACGTGGGCTTCCAGCGCGCTGACCAGTTTCGGCCCTTCGGTTTCCTGCACGGAAATGAAGTTTTCGATGGACATGGTGTCCAGCACTTGCCCGCCAAAACGCTCTGCGGCCACACCGGTGCGGATGCCTTTACGTGCCGCGTAGATCGCAGCTGTAGCGCCGGCTGGGCCACCGCCGACGACCAACACATCAAACGCGTCTTTGGCGCTGATTTTCTCTGCGGCTTTTTCGATGCCGCTGGTGTCGAGCTTGGCGAGGATTTCTTCCAGGCCCATGCGGCCCTGGCCAAAATTCACACCGTTGAGGTAAACGCTCGGCACCGCCATGACTTGGCGTTCATCAACTTCGGCCTGGAACAGCGCGCCGTCGATAGCGACGTGGCGAATGTTCGGGTTAAGCACGGCCATCAGGTTGAGTGCCTGGACCACGTCCGGGCAGTTCTGGCAGGACAGCGAGAAGTAAGTCTCGAAGCTGAACTCGCCTTTGAGTGCGCGGATCTGTTCAATCACCTCGACACTGGCCTTCGACGGGTGGCCACCGACTTGCAGCAGGGCCAACACCAGCGACGTAAATTCATGGCCCATCGGGATGCCGGCAAAACGCAGGTTGATAGCGCCACCTGGGCGGTTGATGGAGAACGAAGGCTTGCGCGCATCATCACCATCGCTGTTCAGGGTAATCAGCGTGGAGAGGCTGGCTACATCTTGCAACAGGGCCAGCATTTCCTGGGATTTCGCACCGTCGTCGAGGGACGCGATGATCTCGATCGGCTGGGTGACCCGTTCCAGGTATGACTTCAACTGAGCTTTAAGATTGGCGTCCAACATACGGGCGATTTCCTATTAATTCGATTTATTGCAGACAAAAAAACGCCCGAGCGAAACTCGCCCGGGCGTTTTGAGGGCGGTGCAGCTTACTTAAGGTGCGGCAAAATCCGCCCTGAGCGCGTTCACAGACTTAGATCTTGCCGACCAGGTCCAGGGACGGAGCCAAGGTGGCCTCGCCTTCTTTCCACTTGGCAGGGCAGACTTCGCCTGGGTGAGCAGCAACGTACTGGGCCGCTTTGATTTTGCGCAGCAGCTCGGAAGCGTCACGGCCAACACCACCGTCGTTCAGTTCAACGATCTTGATCTGACCTTCTGGGTTGATCACGAAAGTACCGCGGTCTGCCAGGCCAGCTTCTTCGATCAGTACGTCGAAGTTGCGGGAGATGGTCAGGGTTGGGTCGCCGATCATGGTGTACTGGATTTTGCCGATGGCTGGCGAAGTGTTGTGCCAGGCAGCGTGAGCAAAGTGGGTGTCGGTGGAAACGCTGTAGATTTCGACGCCCAGTTTCTGGAATTCGGCGTAGTTGTCAGCCAGGTCTTCCAGTTCGGTTGGGCAAACGAAGGTGAAGTCAGCCGGGTAGAAAAATACTACGGACCATTTGCCTTTCAGATCAGCTTCCGACACGTCTACGAAGTTGCCGTTTTTGTAGGCGGTAGCTTTGAACGGTTTTACTTGGCTGTTGATGATAGGCATCGTTGAATCTCCGTCAGGGTTAAGAAGTTGATGGGAGGAATCCTACGCACTCTTTCGGCCGGTGGCTCATTGGCAAACCTGATGCTAACGATTGGTTTTCCCTATCAAGTGACGGTATTAATAGAAGAAAACTCAAATCAGCGCCGGGGTGGCCAAGGTCATGCCGAGAAAGGGCGCGGCTTCAACATAGCGCATCGCAGATTTGATGTCGCTCCAGCCGACGTAACTCATCAGTGACTTGAGGTCCCAGCCACTGCGATGCGCCCAGCTCGCAAAGCCGCGCCGCAGCGAGTGGCTGGTGTATTGATCGGCAGGAATGCCGGCGCGCTCCAACGCCTGGCGCAGCAGCGGGATCACGCTGTTGGGGTGCAAGCCCTCCTCGCCCAGGTTGCCCCAACGGTCCACCGCGCGGAACACCGGGCCACGCACCAAGGCCGAAGCGCTGAGCCATTCACTGTACGCCTGCACCGGGCACAGGCGCAGCAGCGCCGGGGTTTGATAGGTTTTGCCGATATTCTCGCGATCACTTTTGCTGCGCGGCAAGTACAGGCTGATGCCAGCGCCGGGCGTGGCCTGCACGTGCTCAATCGCCAAGCGGCAGAGTTCGTCACTGCGAAAGCCGCGCCAGAAGCCCAGCAGAATTAACGCAGTGTCGCGCTTGGCGCGTAGCAAACGCGGTTGGTCATCAGCCTCGCGCGCAGTGTTTGCATCCTCTTGCAGAAACCCGACGACCTGCTCCAGATGCCTGAGCTGCAAAGGCTCGGCTTGTTTTTCGCGCGCCGGGTGCACGGCGCGAATGCCCTTGAGCACTTTGCGCACCACCGGCGCCTTGGTCGGGTCGGGAAAACCCTGGCTGGTGTGCCACTGCGCGAGTGCCGAGAGCCGCAGCTTCAAAGTGTTCACCGCCAACACGCCCGCATGCGCGACCAGGTAGCGCGCGACGCTGTCACTGGTTGCCGGCAGAAACCCGCCCCAACTGACTTCGAAGTGTTCGATCGCCGCACGGTAACTGCGCCGCGTGTTATCGCGGGTTGCGGCGTTGAGGTAACGGTCCAAGTCGCTCATGAGGGGCCTATTCGTACTGCCAGCGGGTGTGTCGGCGGTTAAAACGGTGGTGAGACGGGATAATACGCCAATATCCCATCTGATAAATCCTCAATTTAAACGTTTTTACAATCGTGATACAGTACGTAAATACATACTACGTACCACAGTACTAAATCGACGGAGACTTCATGGCACGCGGCGGCATAAACAAAGCAGTGGTTCAAACGGCGCGCCTGGCACTCATTGCCCGTGGCGAAAACCCCAGCATCGACGCGGTACGCATCGAAATGGGCAATACCGGCTCGAAAACCACGATTCACCGCTATTTGAAGGAACTGGACGACAGCGAAAACCGGCTGACGATCACCGAAGCGCCGATTGACGACGAACTCGGTGAGCTGGTGGCGCGGCTATCGCAGCGCTTGAAAGAAAAGGCGCAGGAGCCCATTGACCTGGCCTTGGCGCAATTCGAACAGCAAAAAGCCGCCCTGCTCGCCCAGGTAGAAACGCTGGAAGACGCGCACAGCCAGCTCAAGCAGCAATTTGATATTCAAGCCGCGGCGCTGGCCGAAGAAAGCGCGGCCCTGCTCACCACCAGTGCCAGCTTGCAGACCGAGCAAACCCGTAACGCCGGGCTCAGCCAGGCGTGCAGCGATTACGAATTAAGGATGAACGACAAGGACGAGCAAATCCGCTCGCTGGAAGAAAAGCACCTGCACGCCCGCGATGCGCTGGAGCATTACCGCAACGCGATCAAAGAACAGCGTGAGCAGGAGCAACGTCGCCACGAAGGCCAACTGCAACAAGTACAGGCAGAACTCCGCCAGGCCCAGCAAAGTGCGATGGTGCGTCAGGATGAAATCACCCAGCTGCACCGCGACAATGAGCGGCTATTGATCGAGCATCGGGTGACATCCAAGGAATTGGCCGCGCTGCAGGAGCAAACCCGCAAAGACCAAGCGGTGCAGCTCACGTTGAGCCAGCAGGTCAGCCTGATTGAAAGTGAACGCACGCTGCTTCAAGAACGTTTGCGAGTGGCGGTACTGGAGAGCCAATCACGCCAGCAAGCCATGACGGAACAGCAAAATGCCCACAAAGCCCTGGAGCTGGACCTTATCAAGGCCCAGGCCAGCATAGAGGCATTGCG
Source organism: Pseudomonas kitaguniensis (assembly GCF_049199985.1). NCBI lineage: Bacteria > Pseudomonadati > Pseudomonadota > Gammaproteobacteria > Pseudomonadales > Pseudomonadaceae > Pseudomonas > Pseudomonas kitaguniensis. The sequence continues at coordinate 232,653 of NZ_JBLZPT010000005.1, read as the reverse complement.
CCTGGCGGCCGCCGTTGCAACGGCGCCAGCGGCAACGCCCGACACCTGATCAGTCGTCGACAGGCGTGCGCATAGTGACGAACTCTTCCGCCGACGTCGGGTGCACGCCGATGGTTTCGTCGAACTGCTGCTTGGTCGCGCCGGCCTTGAGCGCGATCGCCAAGCCCTGGATGATTTCGCCAGCCTCGGGGCCGACCATGTGGCAACCGAGCACCTTGTCGGTGTCGGCGTCGACCACCAGCTTCATCAAGGTTTTCTCCTGGCAGTCGGTCAGCGTCAGCTTCATCGGCCTGAAGCGGCTTTCGAAGAGTTGCACACGGTGGCCGTTCTTCTTCGCCTCTTCTTCGGTCAGGCCGACTGTGCCGATATTCGGCAGGCTGAACACCGCCGTCGGGATCATCGCGTAATCGACCGGGCGGTATTGCTCAGGCTTGAACAACCGCCGCGCCACCGCCATGCCTTCGGCCAACGCCACCGGGGTCAATTGCACGCGCCCAATCACATCGCCAATCGCCAGGATCGAAGCGTCGGCGGTCTGGTACTGGTCATCCACTTCGACAAAACCGCGCTCGTCCAACTTCACGCCAGTGTTTTCCAGGCCGAGGTTGTCGAGCATTGGTCGGCGACCCGTGGCGTAGAACACGCAATCGGCTTCCAGCACACGGCCGTCTTTCAGCGTGGCCTTGAGGCTGCCGTCCGCCTGCTTGTCGATACGCTGGATGTCGGCATTAAACTGCAGGTCCAGGCCGCGCTTGGTCAATTCCTCTTGCAGGTGCTTGCGCACCGAGCCGTCGAAGCCGCGCAAGAACAGATCGCCGCGGTACAGCAGCGTGGTGCGCGCGCCCAAGCCATGGAAGATGCCGGCGAATTCAACCGCAATGTAACCACCACCCACCACCAGCACGCGTTTGGGCAGCTCTTTGAGGAAGAACGCTTCATTGGAGCCGATGGCGTGTTCGCGCCCTGGAATGTCCGGAATCTGCGGCCAGCCGCCCGTAGCGATCAAGATGTGCTTGGCGGTAAAGCGTTCGCCATTAATCTCTACCTGGTGCGCATCAACCAAGCGCGCATGGCCCTCATGCAGGGTTACGCCGCTGTTGACCAGCAGGTTGCGGTAAATGCCATTAAGGCGATTGATTTCGCGATCTTTGTTGGCGATCAAGGTCGCCCAATCAAATTTTGCTTCGCCCAACGACCAGCCGAAACCGCTGGCTTGCTCGAAGTCTTCGGCGAAATGTGCACCGTAGACCAACAATTTTTTTGGCACGCAGCCGACGTTGACGCAGGTGCCGCCCAAGTAGCGGCTTTCCGCCACGGCTACCTTGGCGCCAAAGCCTGCGGCAAAACGCGCCGCGCGAACACCGCCGGAACCGGCGCCAATTACATACAGATCAAAATCGTAGGCCATTTCACTCTCCTCGGCAGGTCATCAGCATACCGACTTAGATGGGGCCGAAAAACCAAAAAGCCACCCGAAGGTGGCTTTTTACTTACATCGGCATAGCAGTCAGGCAAGCCTGAATCAGTAAGCCTTGCCCGTCTTGTAGAAGTGCTCGAAGCAGAAGTTGGTTGCCTCGATGTAGCCTTCAGCACCGCCGCAGTCGAAACGCTGGCCTTTAAATTTGTAGGCGATTACGCAGCCGTCTTTGGCTTGCTTCAACAGGGCGTCGGTGATCTGGATTTCGCCGCCCTTGCCTGGCTCGGTTTCTTCGATCAGCTTGAAGATGTCCGGGGTCAGGATGTAACGGCCGATGATCGCCAGGTTCGACGGCGCGTCTTCCGGGTTTGGCTTCTCTACCATGTCGCGAACGCGGATCAGGCCATCACCAATTTCGTCGCCGGCGATCACGCCGTACTTGTTGGTTTGCGATGGGTCTACTTCCATTACCGCAACGATGGTGCAACGGTATTTCTTGAACAGATCAACCATCTGTTCCAAAACGCCTTTGCCGTCGAGGTTTACACACAGGTCATCCGCCAGCACCACGGCGAACGGTTCGTCACCGATCAGTGGGCGGCCGGTCAGAATCGCGTGGCCAAGGCCTTTCATCTGGGTTTGACGGGTGTAGGAGAACGAGCACTCGTCGAGCAGTTTACGGATACCGACCAGGTACTTTTCCTTGTCGGTGCCCTTGATCTGGTTTTCCAGCTCGTAGCTGATGTCGAAGTGGTCTTCGAGTGCGCGCTTACCACGGCCGGTGACGATGGAGATTTCGTTCAAACCGGCATCCAGTGCCTCTTCGACGCCGTACTGAATCAGTGGCTTGTTCACCACCGGCAGCATCTCTTTGGGCATGGCCTTGGTCGCTGGCAAGAAGCGAGTGCCGTAACCGGCTGCTGGGAACAAGCATTTCTTGATCATATGAGTCCTTACAAAGGGCTGTGCGTACGGAATTCGGCGCAGTCTAATGAGGCCGCAGTCACCTTACAATGGCTCCTGCTGGCGTTGCGATGTCAACATAGAGAAAAAATGTCGGCGTAAGTTCCACCAATCATACAAAGAGCCTTACCAACGGTTAGACAAAACCGGCCTGAGCGCCTTTGTTTAAAAGGGCTCTGACTGTTTTAGCACGCTTTTGGGCGTTGAACACTGCGCTGCAACAACTTGCGCGCGTTCGGGGCATTTGGCGCTATCATTGCGCCCTTGAACCAGACCACGAGATTGTTAATAGATGTCAGAACCAAAAGGTGTAAACGGCTACCTGATCACCCAGCGCGCAGATGGCTGGCACTTGATCAACTTCCACGGTGACAGCGTTGCCGGCGCATTCGCGACCGAGAGCCAGGCGGTTGCAGTTGCCGAAGTCTTTGTGGATGAAGCTGGCCACGCGTCGAGCGCAAGACCGAAGAAGAAGTAAGCGTTCAAAAGCTTGCGCACAAAGCCCCGTTGAACGGGGCTTTGTAGTGTTTGTCTGTACCTTGATGGCAGTTAGCTATAATCTGCTGCGAACGCCCCACGACAGTGTCAGCGCCCCTCCAACACCACCAACGACGACCTTACACATGAACAAGATTCTGGCACTGACTGCGGCACTGACGCTGATCACCGGCTGCACCACCACCTCTGATACCTACCTGAAAAACGGCGAGCAAGGTTTGACCATCGACTGTTCAGGCGAGGCGAACTCGTGGGCCAGTTGCTACGAGAAAGCTGACGCCTCGTGCGCAGGCACCGGCTACCGCATTGTCGGAACCGAAGGCACGCCGTCGCTGAAAGAAGACGACAAGACACTCGGCAAAGACGTCGGCAACTTCAAGGGCCGCAGTGTGGTTGTGGTCTGCAAGTAAGCCACAGGGCTACAGGTGAATTTCGGCGAACTTGATCCCGAGTTCGCGTAGCAGCTCGATCAAATCGTCCAGCTTCGCAAATGACTCAACCTCATCCTGCTCATCCACCAGAAAATAACTGCGCCCGCCGCTTTTCTTGAAAAATACGATCCACTCGCCAAGATCGGCAGGGTTCTGGATGACATGGGTGGCCGAGATCTGACCCTCGGCGTGGCGGGCTCTGACGTGTTCACGTTTCATGGCGGGCTTCCAAAAAAAGACAAGTGCCGTGCAATCTCAACCGTTGCGCGGCATTTTTTGCATTGAATAACCGACAGTTTAACGGCGCCTTCGCCACAGCGCCGACAGCAGCACAAAAAAAGCCTGACGCTGCAACCGCAGCGCCAGGCTTTTTTATCGGACTCAAGTGTGTGCGGGATAAACCTGTGGAGGCTCATCCAGAGATACAGTCTTCCCCGGCTTTTTTAACGTCACCCGGGCGAATAGGCACATTTGACATACTCTCATAGAGCTTGATGCTGCTGCCGCTGGAGCGGTCCTCGATTTCGAAGATCGCCGACGGGTCAGACGAGAATTTCTGCGGCACAATTACCTGCACACCGTCCTTGTGCGGTTCGATCTGCGGCGGGCGGCGAGTCGCGGCCAACTTGCGGACCACGCATGCGGCATACTCAGGCGGTTTTTTGCCTGAAATGACCACCAAGGTTGGCGGGGTCTGCTTGATATCTGCAACCGACGCACAGCCACCCAACGCCAAGGCAAGCACCAACACACTCCACTTCATACGAACACCTCCGATAAAGACCCTAGGACAGCGCCGAGAGAAAATTTCTCCCATCAATGTAGGACTTATCTCTAAAAACCTGAGAAATAACTGTTTTAAATTGTCGAACTCGTCGACGACGACCCGATAATAACCGCGCTAGGGCTGATAAACTCTATCTTATCCTACGTATCATTCTGATTTTTCAGAAAAAGCCCTTCTGGAGACACCCCATGAAATTCATCCACCAGCGCGAGCATCTCAACGAGGGCGACATCGTGGTCATCGAATGCTCGCAGACCTGCAACATTCGTTTGATGAGCGACGCCAACTTCCGCAGCTTCAAGAACGGTGGCCGCCACACCTACCACGGCGGCGCATTCGAGGACTTCCCGGCCAGAATCACCGCGCCGAGCACCGGGTTCTGGAACATTACCCTGGACGTGGTCACCCGCCGCGCCATCAGCGTTACCCGCAAGCCTGCTTTGTCCCACAAGATTCGCATCGTTCGTCGCACCAGCAGCAAACTGAGCTGATCCGAACACTCGACAGGAAGATAGCTGTGACCACCACGACTAAATACGTCATCAATTACAAGCTTAACGGCGAGCGCCGCTTTGAGTTCGCCCAATTGCATACCGATAGCGTCGATGAAGCCAAACAAGCACTGGCAAAAATGCACCAAGATGCCAGCGACGAAATCACCGATGTAAAAGTGAGCAAGGCGCTGTAAGCCATGCCAGGCCCTACTGCTGATTTGTTCGCCGATGACGCCCTGCAACAACCCGCGCGGCGCGAGCAGATTGGCGAAGAGTCTTACGTGCTCAGGGGCTACGCCCTGCCCTGGATTGAGCGCCTGCTGCCTGAACTGCGTCGGGTGCTGGCGCAGTCGCCGTTTCGGCAGATGGTCACGCCCGGCGGGTTTACCATGTCGGCGGCGCTGAGCAGTTGCGGCGAACTGGGCTGGACCACCGACAGTGCCGGTTATCGTTACAGCCCCCTTGACCCGCGCAGCCAGCAACCGTGGCCGGCGATGCCAGAGGCGTTGCGCCAACTGGCGATGCTGGCGGCGACAGACGCCGGCTTTGACGAATTTTTGCCGGACGCCTGCCTGATCAACCGCTATGTGCCTGGCGCTAAAATGTCCCTGCACCAAGACAAAAACGAGCGCTGCTACCGCGCGCCCGTGGTCTCGGTGTCGCTCGGCCTGCCGGCGATTTTCCTGTTTGGCGGCCACGCGCGCAGCGACAAGACGCAGAAGATCTCACTGTTCCATGGCGACGTGGTGGTCTGGGGCGGCGTTGATCGCCTGCGCTTTCATGGGGTGATGCCGATCAAGGAAGGTGTGCACCCGATCATGGGCCCGCAGCGTATCAACCTGACCTTTCGCACTGCCGGCTGATTTGACCGCAAGCTTGAGGGTGCCCAGCATGACCAACCCGGTTAATCTGCGCGTGACCCGTCAAGAGTGCAGGCCATGAGCAACCAACAAGACCCCCGCTGGGCCGCCATCGTCGCGCGCGACGCCAAGGCCGACGCGGTATTTGTGTATGGCGTAAAAACCACCGGCGTGTATTGCCGCCCCAGCAGTGCCTCGCGCTTGCCGCGCCCGGACAATATCGAATTCTTTGACAGCGCCGCCCTCGCCGAAGCCGCAGGCTATCGCCCGAGTAAACGCGCGCTGGGTGACCAGACTCAATTGGCCGCACACCAAGCGCAGTTGGTGGCGGATGCGTGCAGGCACCTGGAGCAGGCTGAAACGCCGCCCAACCTGGAAGCGCTTGCGCGCTTGGCCGGGTTAAGCCCTTTCCATTTCCATCGGGTGTTCAAAGGCGTCACCGGCCTGACGCCGAAGGGTTATGCCAGCGCCCTGCGTTCGCGCAAAGTACGTGATGGCCTGCACAGCCAGCACTCGGTGACCGAGGCGCTGTACGAGGCCGGCTTCAACTCCAACAGCCGCTTTTATGCCGCAGCCGACCAACTGCTGGGCATGAAACCCAGCGATTACAAAGCCGGCGGCAGCCACAGCCAGATTCTGTTTGCGGTGGGCCAATGCACGTTGGGCGCGATTCTGGTGGCGCAGAGCCAACGCGGCGTCTGCGCGATTTTGCTCGGGGACGACCCGGACACGCTGGTGCGCGAGCTGCAGGATAAATTTCGCAACGCCGAATTAGTCGGCGCAGATCAGGGCTTTGAACAGTTGATCGCCCACGTCGTGGGGTTTATCGAAGCGCCTGCGCTGGGGTTGAATTTACCGCTGGACTTGCGCGGCACCGCCTTTCAGGAGCGCGTGTGGCAGGCGCTGCGCGAAATTCCGCCGGGCAGCACCGCCAGCTACGCGCAGATCGCCCAGCGCATCGGCGCGCCCAAGTCGTTTCGTGCGGTGGCTCAGGCCTGTGCCGCCAACGCGCTGGCGGTGGCGATTCCGTGCCATCGCGTGGTGCGCAGTAACGGCGAACTGTCGGGCTACCGCTGGGGCATAGAACGTAAGCGCCAACTGCTGGAGCGAGAGCACGGCGGTGCAGAGCTTCACGAAACGTCGCCGTCGTCCAGTGAATAAAACGCACTGGCCGGGCGCCAAGCGCCCTGCTACAACAGCGCCACGCCTTACTGACGCTGGAGACGCATCCGCTATGAGCACCTGGCCAGACACTCGAATTCTCGACCTCTTGGGCATTGATTTGCCCATCATCCAGGCGCCCATGGTCGCGGCGACCACCACCGCCATGGTCAGCGCCGTGAATGCAGCGGGCGGCCTCGGTTCGATGCCGGCGGCCGGGGTGAGCATCGAGCAACTGCGCGAAGCCTTGACCACCCTGCGCCAGGCAAACGTGCGCCCGCTCAACGTGAATTTCTTCTGCCATCAACCGCCTGTGGCCGATGCACAACGTGACCGGCACTGGAAGGATTTGCTGGCGCCCTACTACCGCGAATTGGGCGCCGACTTTGACGCGCCGACCCCGGTGTCTGATCGCGCGCCGTTCAACGATGCCGCCTGCCAAATCGTTGAAGCGTTTCGCCCAGAAGTGGTGAGTTTTCACTTCGGCCTGCCGGAACAGGCCTTGCTCGACCGGGTAAAAGCCACCGGCGCCAAGGTGCTGTCGTCAGCCACCACCGTGGCCGAAGCCGTGTGGCTGGAACAGCACGGCTGCGACGCAATTATTGCGATGGGCATCGAGGCAGGCGGGCATCGCGGGTTGTTTCTCAGCGACGACCTGAATACCCAGATTGGCCTGATGGCACTGCTGCCGCAAATTGTCGACGCGGTCAGCGTGCCGGTAATTGCCGCAGGCGGCATCGGCGATGCACGCGGGGTTGTCGCGGCATTCGCGCTTGGCGCATGCGCCGTGCAGCTTGGCACCGCGTACCTGTTTACAGACGAGGCCAACATCAGCGCTTCCCACCGGCATGCGTTGCAACACGCGCAAGCCAGCGACACCGCGTTGACCAACCTGTTTACCGGCCGCCCGGCGCGCGGCATCGTTAACCGCGTAATGCGTGAACTCGGCGCGATCAACCCGGCAGCGCCTGCATTCCCCACCTCGGGCGGCGCGTTGATGCCGCTCAAAGCGCTTGATGAAGCGGGTTTTAGCAACCTGTGGTCGGGCCAGGCACTGCGCTTGGGCAAACACATGTCCGCTTACGACCTGACGCGCGAATTGGCCGAGCACGCGCTGGCCAGGCTGTAGCGTTTCAACACTGAGGCGGGTTGCCTGGAGAACTTTGCACTGTACCGGCGATGGCCAACCGCTATATATTCCCGTACATAGCGGTAAAGCCACCTGCCTATAACGCAACGTACAATCCTCGCCTCATAAAAAGGAGCTGCTTCATGATGATCCGCGCCTCACGCCTGGCCCCGACTGCCCTGGCCAGCCTGATTGCCGCCTTCGCCTTTGGTTCGGCCCACGCCGATGAAGTGCAAGTCGCCGTCGCCGCCAACTTCACGGCGCCGATCCAGGCGATTGCCGCCGACTTCAAAAAAGACACCGGCCACACACTGGTCGCCGCCTACGGTGCCACCGGCCAGTTCTATACGCAGATCAAGAACGGCGCGCCGTTCGAAGTGTTCCTCAGTGCGGACGACACCACCCCGCAGAAGCTCGAAAGCGAAGGTGACACGGTCAAAGGTTCGCGCTTCACCTACGCCGTCGGCACGCTGGCGCTGTGGTCGGCAAAAGAAGGCTACGTGGATGCCAAGGGCGATGTGCTGAAGAAAAATGACTTCAAGCACCTGTCCATCGCCAGCCCGAAAGCTGCGCCGTACGGCCTGGCCGCCACCCAAGTGCTGGCCAAGGAAGGCTTGACCGAGAAGGTCAAGGACAAGCTGGTCGAAGGCCAGAACATTACCCAGGCCTACCAATTCGTATCCACCGGCAATGCCGAGCTGGGTTTTGTGGCGCTGTCGCAGATTTACAAGGACGGCAAAGTCACAAGCGGCTCGGCCTGGATCGTCCCGGCGTCGATGCACGACCCGATCAAGCAGGACGCGGTGATCCTCACCAAAGGTAAAGACAGCGCCGCAGCCAAAGCCCTGGTTGAATACCTCAAAGGCCCGAAAGCCGCTGCGGTGATCAAGGCCTACGGTTACGAGCTGGCCAACTAAATGCCGCTGTCGAGTGCCGATTTTTCGGCGATCTGGCTGACCATCAAGCTGGCGTCACTGACCACCGTGATTCTACTGATCATCGGCACTCCGATTGCGCTGTGGCTGTCGCGCACGCGTTCCTGGTGGCGCGGCCCGATTGGGGCCATCGTCGCCCTGCCGTTGGTGCTGCCACCGACGGTGATTGGTTTTTACCTGCTGTTGAGCATGGGCCCGCATGGCTATTTCGGCCAGTTTACCCAATGGCTGGGGCTGGGCACGCTGACGTTCAGCTTCGCCGGGCTGGTGATTGGCTCGGTGATCTACTCCATGCCGTTTGTGGTGCAGCCGTTGCAAAACGCCTTCTCCGCCATCGGCACCCGTCCATTGGAGGTGGCCGCGACCTTGCGGGCGAATCCGTGGGACACCTTTTTCACGGTGATTTTGCCGCTGGCGCGCCCCGGGTTTATCACCGCCTCAATTCTTGGCTTTGCGCATACGGTGGGCGAATTTGGCGTGGTGCTGATGATCGGCGGCAACATCCCGGACAAAACCCGCGTGGTCTCGGTGCAAATCTACGACCACGTCGAAGCCATGGAATATGCCCAGGCGCACTGGCTCGCGGGCTCGATGGTGGTGTTCGCGTTCCTCGTGTTGCTGGCGCTCTACTCCAGCCGTAAAACCAAAATGGGCTGGAGCTGACCACGATGATAGACGTACGACTGCACCTCAACTATGCAGGCTTTGCGCTGGACGTCGACCTGCATCTGCCCGGCCGTGGCGTGAGCGCGCTGTACGGGCATTCCGGCTCCGGCAAAACCACCTGTCTGCGCTGCATCGCCGGGCTGGAGCGCGCCGAAGCCGGGTTTGTGCAGGTTAACGATGAGGTCTGGCAAGACAGCCGTCACGGGCTGTTTGTGCCGCCACATAAACGCGCACTGGGTTATGTGTTCCAGGAAGCGAGTCTTTTTCCGCACCTGTCGGTGCGGGCTAATCTTGAGTTCGGTCTCAAGCGCATACCGCGCCAACAGCGGCGGGTGGACATGGCCCAGGCCACCGAACTGCTCGGCATCGGCCACCTGCTTGAGCGCCATCCGCAGCACTTGTCCGGCGGTGAGCGCCAGCGCATCGGCATTGCGCGCGCGCTGCTCACCAGCCCTAAATTGTTGTTGATGGATGAACCGTTGGCGGCCCTCGACAGCAAACGCAAAGGCGAAATACTGCCTTACCTCGAACGCCTGCACGACGAGTTGGACATACCGGTGCTGTACGTCAGCCACGCGCAGGACGAAGTAGCGCGGCTGGCGGATCACATCGTGCTGCTCAGCGACGGCAAAGCCCTGGCCAGCGGCCCGATCGGTGAAACCCTGGCGCGGCTCGACCTGCCGCTGGCGTTGGGCGACGACGCCGGCGTGGTGATCAATGGCACGGTCAGCGCCTACGACGCGCACTATCAACTGCTGACCCTGCAGTTGCCTGACAGCCCGCTGCAGATGCGCGTGGCCCACGCGCCGCTGGCGTTGGGCAAACAGTTGCGGGTCAAGGTGCAAGCGCGCGACGTCAGCCTCAGCCTGCAGGCGCAAGAGCCGAGCAGCATCCTCAACCGTTTGCCGGTGACGGTCACCCAAGACATCGCGGCGGACAACAGCGCCCACGTGCTGGTGCGCCTCGACGCGGGCGGCACGCCGTTGCTGGCGCGCATCACGCGCTTCTCCCGCGACCAGTTGCACCTGCACCCCGGCCAGCAACTGTGGGCGCAAATCAAGGCGGCGGCGGTGCTGGCCTAACTAATTGGCACGCGCGCAAAACTCTGCGGTCAATCAGACATACCGGCCTGATCTTGCCAAGGAATTTGCACCATGCCCGACTCTGCGATGCTTGCCGACCTGCCCCGTGACCTGCATTACGTTGACGATACTCAGCCCGGCATCCGCCGTAAAAAACTGCGCGGCAAGTTCCAGTACGTCGACGCTAAAGGCCAGCGCATTACCGATAAAGATGAGATCAAACGCCTGAACGCATTGGCCGTGCCGCCCGCCTACACCGATGTGTGGATTTGCGCCGACGCGCGTGGCCATCTGCAAGCCACCGGGCGTGATGCGCGCGGCCGCAAGCAGTACCGCTACCACGCGCGCTGGCGTGAGGTGCGCGACACCGACAAGTATTCGCGCCTGCAAGCGTTCGGCGAGGCCTTGCCCAAGCTGCGCAAGCAACTGGAAGCACAAATCGCCGAGCCAGGGTTTACCCGCGAAAAAGTTCTCGCCACCGTGGTGATGCTGCTCGACGCCACGCTGATTCGCGTCGGCAATACCCAGTACGCGCGCGACAACAAATCCTACGGGCTGACCACCCTGCGCAACCGCCATGTCGACGTCAAAGGCAGCGAGATTCAGTTCCAGTTTCGCGGCAAAAGCGGGGTTGAGCATCAAATCAGCGTCAAGGACCGGCGCTTGGCCACGGTGGTCAAGCGCTGCATGGAATTGCCTGGGCAAAACCTGTTTCAGTACCTGGACGAAGACGGCGAGCGGCACACCGTCAGCTCGCATGACGTCAACGCCTACCTGCACAGCCTCACCGGCGCCGACTTCACCGCCAAGGATTACCGCACCTGGGCCGGCACCGCGCTTGCGCTCGCGGTGTTGCGCGAGCTGGAATGGCAGCCGGAATCGGATGCCAAGCGCCACGTGGTAGCGATGGTCAAGGACGTCGCCAAGCAACTCGGCAATACCCCGGCGGTGTGCCGCAAATGTTATATCCACCCTGCCGTGCTCGAGCATTTCAGCTTGGGTGAGTTGTCGAAACTGCCCAAACCTCGGGTGCGCAAGGGTTTAAAAGCCGAGGAAGTCGCGCTGGCGATGTTTCTTGAGCAGTTGGCGGCGGACTTGCCGAACAAAGCCAAAGCGAGTTAGCCGCTGATGCTCTGAAGCCATTGCGCAGCCAATCAAAGCGTCTTACGGTAGTGGCCAAATAATCCCACCCGGAGCCCGGCCGCATGCTGCCGTCGTCGCGCAAGCCTTACGCCAACGCCGCACTCGCGCATCGCCATCGATGGCGCGGCCGGGTCGGCTTGATGCTGGTGGCCAGCCTTTCGGTGCTGGCAGGCATGACCGATGCCATCGGGTTTATGGCCAGCGGCGATTTTGTCTCATTCATGAGCGGTAACACCACGCGCCTGGCCGTGGCGATCAGCGCGGGCGACCTCGGCCTGACGGGGCGTTTGCTGTTGCTGGTGGCGACGTTTGTTGTCGGCAATGCGTTGGGTGTGGTGGTCAGCCGCATCAGCCGGCGGCATGCCCTGCCCTTGCTGTTATGCATCGCCGCCTTGCTGTGCGGCGGCGCCGTGTGGCCTGCAAACGATGCGTTGCCTGCGCTGTTGGCGGCGATTGTCGCGATGGGCATGCTCAATGCTGCCGTCGAAGAGGTCAACGGCCTGCCGGTCGGCCTGACTTATGTGACGGGCGCGTTATCACGCTTTGGGCGCGGGCTGGGCCGCTGGGTGCTGGGAGAAAGGCGCAATGGCTGGCGGGTGCAACTGATTCCGTGGGGCGGGATGTTTTTGGGCGCGATCATCGGCGCACTGCTGGAGCAGCAACTGGGGCTTAAGGCGTTGCTGGTGAGTGGTGTATTGGCCGCGGTGCTGGGGCTGGTGTCGCTGAAGATTCCGCGGCGCTGGCACTTGGGTTACATGCCGCGATAAGCCGGTAAAGACGCTCGCCCGACGTTTGGGCCTCGACGTCCGTGTACTGGTAAAGAGCTTTGGCGTCGAGCGAGCGGTGTGAATCATAGGCCAATGCTCGGCGGCTGTCCCGCCGGGCATTTCCGAATATCACGCAGGCAACGGATTAAAGGCAGGTCGCGAGAGCGGCCAAGCGACGTTTGGCCGGCATCGTGTCGTCGCCAGCAAAGTAATTGACGGTAGCACCGGCGCCAGCGCTGCGCACGTCGGCAAAATAATCGCCGCCAGTGGTGTACACCGTGAAACCGCCAGCCTCGATCGGCTCCTTGAAGCCACCCGCGTCAACCCCGAACACGGCCTCGTCCTGCCAGCCGAACTGGATGCATTGCGCAACCACCAACGGCGCCTTCTGCGAAGCCAGGGTTTTGTAGGGCACGCCGGTGCGCGCTTGGGTCATCTTCGAGCTCGCGCAACCGGACAATGCTGCCACTATTAATGCGCCAATTACCAACGTTCGCATGCCATCGCCTCCTTGGAAAAACCGCGACTCTACCATTAGCAGGCGACACCCAAGCATTATTACGTCACCCTGTCGCCTACTTGTGACTGCACCTTTACCTGGAAAACCGATGACGCCCAACGCCGAACGCTATAACCCGTCCACCGACTACGCCGACAAGCTGATCAGCCGCATCGGCCAGACGCCAACGTGGATTGCCAAACGCATCGGCGTCACAGACAAGCGCATCCGCTACATACTCGATGGCGAGCGCACTGTGAAGGGCGAAAGCACGCCGATCCAGATGACCTACACCGAGCAGTTTGCGCTGGAGTGCCTGGCGGCAGAGGCCAAGGCCAAGAAGAAGCCAGTTCCGGCGGCTGAATAAATTTAGTTTCACTGTGAAGGGAGATTGCGCCGCTTATAGTGAGCAGGCTCATTTTTTAGAAGTCTCCCTTCTGCCCGCCCTCCCGCGGGCTTTTTTTTGCCTGCCGGTCGTGGTTTAACGGGGCGACTTGGATCAAAAGCGGGGTTTGCATGCACAGCAGATCTGCTTTTTTGCTTTTTGTGGGAGGGGGCTTGCTCCCGATAGCAGTGTGTCAGTTGAAAAATATTTACCTGACACACCGCAATCGCGAGCAAGCCCACACAGTTTGACCATATTCTGTTTGGGGGATGGGGTCGGCTTTTGAGCCGCCTGCATTCAGAGCCACCAGCGCAGCAAATAGAATATCGCCATGCTCAGCAGCACCGTGATTAATACGCTGCGCGTGTAAACCATCAACGCCACGGCGCAAACACCCGCCAGCATGTACGGGTTGGCCAAACTCACGTTAAGCCTATGCTCGGCAAGAAAAATGATCGGCCCGCAAATCGCCGTCAACATCCCCGGCACTGCAAACCCCAGAAACTCGCGCACGCCGCGATTGAGCCGCACCGGCAAGCGTGGTTCGATAAACAGGTAGCGGTTGAGGAACACCACCAAACCCATCAGCACAATCATGCCGTAAATCATCGCTGTGCTCCCCCCGCCAGTCCCAGCCGCTTGCACGCATAACCCGCGCTCATCCCCAGCACACCCGACACCACCACCGCCGACTCCCAGTGCAAGTAACTCAGCCATACCGAAAACAGCAGCGAAACAGCGACGCAGACCACGGTGGGTACATCGCGCACCACCGGGGTGATCAACGCGATAAACGTCGCCGCAATCGAAAACTCCAGCCCCAACTGGTCAAGGCCCGGAATGCTTTTGCCGAGCACGATGCCCGCCAAGGTGAAGAGGTTCCAGGCGATATAAAACGTCAGGCCGACGCCCAGCGCATACCAGCGGTTGAAGGTTTGACGGTCGTAATGGTTGACCAACGCAAAGAACTCGTCCGTCAACAAGAACCCCAGGCTCATGCGCCAGCGCGTATTGAGCGCCGACAACGTGGGGCGCATGTGCATGCCGTAGAGCAAGTGCTGGGACGTCAGCAACAAGGTGGTCAGTACAATCGAAATCAGGCTGGCGCCGCTTTTGACCATGCCGATAGCCACCAGTTGGGCAGCCCCGGCGAACACGATGGCGGACAAACCCTGAGCTTGCAGCGGGGTAAATTGCGCATCAATGGCCATCGAGCCGGCCAGCAGCCCCCACGGCGCACAGGCCAGGGACAGCGGAATAACGGCAATCGCACCGCGACCGAAGGCGTAATAAGGCAGGGTTGCAGGCATGGACACGGCTCATCGACAGACAGTCGACAAGCATGCCAGCGTCATGCGGTGGTTGTCTTGAACGATCTTGCTCAGGCGAGCTTTACCGACACCAGTTCTACCGAGTCGCGCGCCAGGCGCAGCTCGTGAGCGTCTTGGTTGAGACGATGAATCGTATTGAGCAGGCGTTGACGCAGCACTTCATCGCCGAGTTTTTCGACGGCGCGCATCAGGTCAAACGCCGCCGTTTCGTTATTATCGGCGACGGCATCAAGGGTCTTGCGCAGGTTGCGAGTGGCACGGGTCACGCTGGCGTTTCCTTCTTTAGCAGTGGGAGGCACTTTAGGACATTCGTGTTTCAGTTTAATTTCAAACACTTGTGGTCGATTTACGCGCATTTGATCCACGTCAATCGAACTCGGGATTTTCCCTACGTACAGACATATGCGTATTCACAAAGGCGTAGGGGAATGCCCGGCCGGTGCCCTCCGCGTGCGATTGAGGTTATTCACTCTGCGCGCCGGCGAACTTTGTGCGTACGAACTGATCCATGCCTTGGCTACGCAACGACGCAAAGCGTCTTGCGGCAATGGGCAACAGACCACAACGGGCAAGCACGTGCTGCTGAGCCCCCGGAGCGTTTATTCATGCTTGTCGCACTTGCGATTTTCATTTTCACCATCGTGTTGGTCATCTGGCAGCCCAAGGGCCTGGGCGTCGGCTGGAGCGCAACGATGGGCGCGATCCTGGCCCTGGCCCTTGGCGTCGTCAGCCTGGCTGACATTCCGGTGGTGTGGCACATCATCTGGAACGCCACTGGCACCTTTGTCGCGCTGATCATCATCAGCCTGTTGCTCGATGAAGCCGGCTTTTTTGCCTGGACCGCCCTGCACGTGGCGCGCTGGGGGCGTGGGCGCGGCCGACGCTTGTTCGCCTATATGGTGCTGCTCGGCGCGCTGGTGTCGGCACTCTTTGCCAACGACGGCGCGGCGTTGATTCTGACGCCCATCGTGATGTCGATGCTGCTGGCGTTGCGTTTTTCACCGGCCGCCACGCTGGCGTTCGTGATGGGCGCGGGGTTTATCGCCGACACCGCGAGCCTGCCGCTGGTGGTGTCGAACCTGGTGAACATCGTCTCGGCGGATTACTTCAAGATCGGCTTCAACCAATACGCCGCCGTCATGGTGCCGGTGAACTTCGTCAGTGTGGCGGCCACGCTCGCGGTACTGATGTGGTTTTTCCGCCGCGATATTCCGCAGACCTACGACCCGGCCGACCTGGAAGAACCGGCGAGCGCCATCCGTGACCGTGGGACTTTTCGCGCTGGCTGGTGGGTACTCGGTATTTTGCTGGTCGGCTGTTTCGCGCTGGAACCGCTGGGCATTCCCATCAGCGCGATTTCCGCCGTGTGCGCGGTGTTGCTGCTGGTGATCGCCGCCAAGGGCCACACTATTTCCACGCGAAAAGTGCTGAAGGACGCACCCTGGCAGATCGTGATCTTTTCCCTCGGCATGTATCTGGTGGTCTACGGCCTGCGCAACGCGGGCCTCACGACCTACCTGGCGACCTGGCTCGACACCTTCGCTACCTACGGCGTATGGGGCGCGGCCATGGGCACCGGGGTGCTGACGGCACTCTTGTCGTCGGTGATGAACAACTTGCCGACGGTGTTGATCGGCGCGCTGTCCATCGAGTCCAGCCATGCCGTGGGCGTGGTCAAGGACGCGATGATCTACGCCAACGTGATCGGCAGCGACCTTGGCCCCAAAATCACCCCCATCGGCAGCCTGGCCACGTTGCTGTGGTTGCATATTCTGGCGCGCAAAGGCATCACCATCACGTGGGGCTACTACTTCAAGGTCGGGATTGTGCTGACCTTGCCGGTGCTGTTGATCACCCTCGCGGCGCTGGCCTTGCGCCTGAGTGTGTAAGCGCTCGACTGAGTTGACGGCTGCAGGAGCGCACGCTGCGGCCGTCAACGCGCCAACCGATACTCGATTTTGCCACCGCTGCCGTCGTATGCTTTTGCACTTTGTCGAAAGGACGCGGGCATGTTGACGATCTTTTTTTACGCACTGGTGTTCGGTTTTGTATTTTGCCTGTCGCCGGGGGCGGTGCTCGCGGAGACCTTGCGCCGTGGCCTGCTGCAAGGCTTTACCCCGGCATTGCTGGTGCAAGTCGGTTCGCTGGTCGGCGACGCGGTGTGGGCGGTCATTGGCCTCACCGGTATTGCGCTGTTGATCCAGCATGACGCGGTGCGTGTGCCACTGACCATCGTGTGCGCGCTGTACCTCGCGTGGCTGGGCGTGCGCAGCCTGATCGATGCCTGGCATTTGCCACAAGAAAGCAGCGCACCGGCCGGCAGCGCGCAGAACGCGCTGGCGGTAGGCGCCGCGATTTCCCTGGCCAACCCTAAGAACATCGTTTATTGGGGCGCGCTGGGCAGCGCGTTGTCCGGCATCGTTGGCGCGACGCCGAGCCATGCGCAGACACTGACGTTTTTTGCAGGCTTCATGCTGGCGTCGGTGCTCTCGTGTTTTCTGACGGCGGCACTGGTCAACCTATTGCGCAAGAATGCATCGCCATTGTGGCAGCGCGTCAGTTATGCACTGTGCGGGCTGGTACTCTTGTATCTGGCTGTTCTGGCTGCACGCGGTGTATGAAGTTACAGTGCGCGAGTAACTTGTGAGTGCAGCGTGTCTGAATAAACTCTGAACACCGCAAGGTTTAATTAATCTTGCGTTGACATTTTGTAAGCGCCTGAGTAAATTCCCCCTGCCCGCAACTGGGGCCTTTTTTAAACCTCACAAAAGAAGCCAATGGACACAGTATCTAGTCGCTGCTCGAGCACCGCATCAGCGGGCATCGGGCGCCAAACCCAGAATATGACAGGACTCGCCGTTTCGGTCCGGTAAGCTGCGCTAGAGCTTGATGCTCCACCGTAACTGCCTCACCGGTCGCCCGTCCGGTCCCGAGGTGTGTTATGACCTTCCAACTGATTGCTTTGCCCGATGTACGCACACTGGCCGCCGCCCTGCGCGCCAAGTTGCGCCGCGAGCCCGTGGGCTTTTCGCCTACCCGCTCGACCTTTGCTGCACCCTCCCCTCAAGTACGCCCGGCGCCCCCGCTGGCGCACTGGCGCGCCTGCCCTGTCAGCGGCCAATTGCTGCAGCAGTGGGAGCACGCCGATCCTCAAGACCCGCAGAGACCGAAGGTTTCCACGCGGGCTCAAGCAGGCCTGATGCTCGGTGTTTACCTGAGCCATCGCGCCGCCTGAACCGGCTGGAAACAGCAACTTGCGCATAACCGTTCTGGCGTTCTTTATGAACATGGCCAGGCGTAGCCCGCTGCGCGTTAGTTAATTAACGCCTGCGTGGCGGGCACTGTAGAAGTTAAGTAACTCTCTTATTTAAACCGATCGCAAAGTTTGCGGCTCGGCATGCTTTCGCTTGCCTGTCATCAGGTAAGTACCGGGCATGTTTTGTCGTGAATTGGCGACAGGAGTACACACAATGAGCGCCGTAAAAAACACGCCTCTGCACACCAAAAATGGCACCGACACTGCACTCTCGATGCGTGCCGCGCGTGAAGCCCGCAACGGCCTCTCGGCGACCCTCGCCAACGTGCGGGCCACGCAGGATGGCCTGACCGAGCTGGACGCCAGCGCACGCCTGCAACGCGAAGGCTATAACGAGGTGGCGCATGACAAGCCGCCGCACGCCATCGTGCAGTTCCTGCAGGCACTCAACAACCCGTTCATCTACGTGTTGCTGACCCTGGCCGGCATCAGCTTTGTCACCGACTACTGGCTGCCATTGCAGGCCGGTGAAGACGTCGACCTGACCAAAGTCATCATTATCATGACCATGGTGCTGCTCAGCAGCCTGCTGCGTTTTTGGCAGGAACACCGCTCCGCCAAATCCGCCGAAGCCCTCAAGGCCATGGTGCGCACCACCGCCACCGTGCTGCGTCGCGAGCAAGTCGGCGCCGCACCGACCCTGCGCGAAGTGCCAATGCGTGACCTGGTGGCCGGCGATATTGTGCAGTTGTCTGCCGGCGACATGATCCCGGCCGACATTCGCCTGATCGAATCGCGCGATCTGTTCATCAGCCAGGCCGTGCTGACCGGCGAAGCGTTGCCGGTCGAAAAATACGACACACTCGGCGACGTCACACAGAAATCTGCCAGCTCATTGGCGGTCGACCAGGGCAACCTGCTGGACCTGCAGAATATCTGCTTCATGGGCACCAACGTGGTCAGCGGCCGGGCCAAGGCCGTGGTGGTTGCCACGGGGCCACGCACCTACTTTGGCTCGTTGGCCAAAGCGATTGTTGGCTCCCGGGTGCAAACCGCGTTCGATCGCGGGGTGAACAGTGTCAGTTGGTTGCTGATTCGCTTCATGCTGGTGATGGTGCCCATCGTGTTCCTGCTCAATGGCTTCTCCAAAGGTGACTGGGGCGATGCCTTCCTGTTTGCCCTGGCGGTTGCCGTCGGCCTGACCCCGGAAATGCTGCCGATGATCGTCAGCGCCAACCTGGCCAAGGGCGCCACGGCCATGGCCAAGCGCAAAGTGGTGGTTAAACGCCTCAATGCGATCCAGAACTTCGGTTCGATGGACGTGCTGTGCACCGACAAGACCGGCACCCTGACGCAGGACAAAATCATCCTCGAACACCACGTCAATGCGGCGGGTCAGCGCGATGACGCGGTGCTGTCGCTGGCGTGGCTGAACAGCTTTCACCAGAGCGGCATGAAAAATCTGATGGACCAGGCCGTGTTGCAGTTCTCGGAACAAAATCCGAAGTTCAAGGTGCCGTTTGCCTACAGCAAGGTCGACGAACTGCCGTTCGACTTTGTGCGCCGTCGCCTGTCGATCGTGGTCAAGGACGCCGCTGGCGATCAACTGCTGGTGTGCAAGGGTGCGGTGGAAGAGATGCTGAGCATTTCCACCCACGTGATGGAAGCCGGCGAAGCGTTGCCGCTGGATGATCGCCGCCGTGAAGCGCTGCTGGCACTCGCCAATGACTACAACGAAGACGGCTTCCGTGTGCTGGTGGTCGCGACGCGCAACATTCCCAACGCACTGGCGCGCCAGCAATACACCACGGCCGATGAGCGCAACCTGGTCATCCAGGGCTTCCTGACCTTCCTTGATCCACCCAAGGAAACCGCAGGCCCGGCGATTGCGGCACTGCAGCAAATCGGCGTGGCGGTCAAAGTGCTGACCGGCGACAACGCCGTGGTCACCCGCACTATCTGCCGCCAGGTCGGCCTCGACCCAGGCCAGCCACTGCTGGGCGTTGAAATCGAAGCAATGGACGACGCGACCCTGCTGCGCCGCGTGGAAGAACGCACGGTGTTTGCCAAGCTCACGCCGTTGCAAAAATCGCGGGTGCTCAAAGCGCTGCAAGCCAATGGTCACACGGTCGGCTTCCTCGGCGACGGCATCAACGATGCACCGGCGCTGCGCGATGCCGACGTGGGCATTTCGGTCGACAGCGGCACGGACATCGCCAAGGAGTCGGCCGACATCATCCTGCTGGAAAAGAGCCTGATGGTGCTGGAAGAAGGTGTGCTCAAGGGCCGCGAAACCTTCGGCAACATCATGAAGTACCTGAACATGACCGCCAGCTCCAACTTCGGCAACGTGTTCTCGGTGCTGGTAGCCAGTGCATTCATTCCCTTCATGCCGATGCTGGCCATTCACCTGCTGCTGCAAAACCTGATGTACGACGTCTCCCAGCTCGCGTTGCCGTGGGACAAGATGGACAAGGAATACCTGGCCAAGCCGCGCAAGTGGGACGCGAAGAACATCGGCCGCTTCATGATCTGGATCGGGCCAACTTCGTCGATCTTCGACATCACCACCTTTGCGCTGATGTGGTACGTGTTCTCGGCCAACAGCGTGGAAATGCAGACCCTGTTCCAGTCCGGCTGGTTTATCGAGGGGCTGCTTTCGCAAACCCTGGTGGTGCATATGTTGCGCACGCGCAAGATCCCGTTCTTCCAGAGCACCGCCGCCTGGCCGGTGTTGATGATGACGTGCGTGGTGATCGCACTGGGCATCTACGTGCCGTTCTCGCCGCTGGGCACACTGGTAGGCCTGCAGCCGCTGCCGCTGGCGTACTTCCCATGGCTGGTCGGCACCCTGCTCGCTTACTGCTGCGTCGCCCAACTGATGAAAACGATCTACATCCGCCGCTTCAAGCAGTGGTACTGATCACCCCCGCCGTTTAAACGGTGGCGGTCGCCCGGCCGCCACCGCGCAATAAAAGGAACGCCCGCATGCGCGTCTTGATCTGTGCAGGTCGTCATTACGCCGACAGCAAAAAATCCCGCCAAGTACTGGACGCCTACCACCGCCTGCGCCCGGTGCAGGTATTGATACACGGCGGCAACCAGTTCCTCGGCAGTGACATTGAGGAATGGGCGCGAGAAATCGGCATCGACGTGGTGCGCTACCCGCCCAACTGGCAACGCCACGGCAAGCAGGCGGAACGCCAGCGCAACCATTTCATGCTCACCGACAGCCGCCCCGATGTGGTCATCGCCCTGCCGGGTGGTGACGACACTTCACAACTGATCTGCCAGGCAAAAGCCTGCGGCATTTCGGTGCTCACCGTAGAAAGCTGACTTCAAGCGAGGTGCATCATGCACAAAAAAACCAACCCAAAGCGGCAGGACGGGTTCGCCAAATACCGCGCGCGTCACTACCGCGGCGCTCGCCATACCCTGCTGTTGTTGCCACCGGCCAAGCGCCGCGCACTGCAGCGTAACCTGACCTTTATCGGCGTAACCCTGGGCCTTGTTTTGCTGATTGCGCTGTGTTCAAAGGCTCACGCGGCCGGCGGTGCTTATGCCGTCGACGACGGCGCGGTGAACGCGCCGGGAGAATGCAACGTCGACGTTTGGTACACCGCCGACCGGCACGCAGGCCGTGTGCATAGCCAAACCCTCAACCCCGCATGCACGTTCAGCGCACTGCCTGCCGTGCAATGGAGCGCGGCGCTGTCTCGCGCCAGCGACACCGGCGATGCCCAGAGCCAGGTCAGCCCGCAAGTCAAGGCGCAGGTTTGGTCACAGGAAGATTTGGGCCTGCAAATGGCGGTGTCGGCAACCGGTCATATTGCCGTCAACCGCGCGCATGCGTTCGACGGCGCGGACTTCAACCTTCCGCTGACCTGGCAACCGGTAGAAGCGCTGCGCCTTAACCTCAATGGCGGCTGGATGCATGCGTATGACGGCGGCGAGCAAAACCATCGCCTGACATGGGGCACCGGCTTCGAATATCAGTTGGCGGACGCGCTGACGCTGATCGGTGAGCGTTACGGCCAGGCAGGCGGCGACCAAGCGTGGCAAGCCGGGCCGCGATTGCACGTGGGCAAACTGATCGACGTAGACCTAATCGTCGGGCAAAGCCTCAGCGGTGACCGCAACCAATGGCTGACCACCGGCGCCACCGTGCGGTTCTAAGCGTTAGCTGGCATGACTGCCAGGCAAGCACGCTCTATGATGGCCCCACCGCGCCATCCAGAGAGCACGCACGTGAACCGCATTGAGCACATTACGTTGATGGCCGAGTACAACCAGTGGATGAACCGCAAGGTTTATGCGGCCGCCAGCACACTGACGGACGCCGCGTTAGCGGTGGATAGACAGGCATTTTTCGGCTCGATTATCGGCACGCTGAATCATCTGGCGTTAGGCGATACAGTCTGGCTGAAGCGCTTTGCCGAGCACCCGGCAGGTTTTGATGCGTTGGCGGCATTAAGCTCCGTCGCCACGCCTCGCGATCTGAAGGCGTTGGCGTTTGCTGATATTCGTGAGCTGTCGGCCCATCGCGCCTGGCTCGATCAACTCATCATCGATTGGGCGCAAAGCCTGCGCGAACCGGACCTGGATCACCGCCTGACGTACCACAACATGCGCGGCGTTGGGACCAACAAGCCGTTCTTCGGCTTGTTGGTGCATTTTTTCAACCACCAGACCCATCATCGCGGCCAGGTAACCACGCTGTTGACTCAGGCCGGAGTGGATGTAGGCGATACCGACCTGCTGGCGCTGATCGACTGAACTTATTTGACCTTGCTGCTTAACGTGTCGATGCTTCGCTTGAGGTCACTGATAGTGCGGTTCTGATCACTGACATCGCTTTTCAGGCGGGACAGATCACTGGAGCTGGAACTCGAATTGGAATTTGATTTGCTTTTCAAGTCTTCCACTTCGCTTTTCAGCTTGTCGATGGCGCTCTTCTGATCTGCAACCGTACGCTTCAGGTCCGACAATTGACTGTCACTGGCGCTTGAGCTTGACCCGTCCTTACGCTTGAACTCGTCGAAATAGCGCGCCTGCTCTTGCAGCTTGCTGTTCAAGCGCAGCAACTCCTGGTGATCACTTTTCTGGCCGTCCAGCAGCTTTTCAAGATCGCCCACGCTAAACGCGGTGGTAGACAACACGCGCTTCGCGCCCTCTGATGAACTGGTCGTGAGCTTATCGCCACTGCCTGGTCCGAAACTTCCCCACTGCACCTCACTTCCCGCCTGCGCCGTATTTACCCCTGTGGCGACCAACAGCCCGATTACGCCTGCAGCAATCATCCAAGAAGGCTTGCGAACACTGAGCATCAACTGATTCCTTTCCATAATGCCGGGATGGCATATCGCTATGACTGCGATTACCAGACCTTGTTCCCGCGCCTCCAGGATGTTTCGCAACAGACTAAAAATCGCCTGTAGATCACTGATCTACCGAGCTTTTTCAGGCAATCTTTTGTACAAGAAAGGCACCCTGTGACCTTGCATCGAAGCGCCCGGGTCTATATATTCCCAACCCTGCTACACCGCGCTACCGCCCGAATGGCGAAACTGGTAGACGCATGGGACTTAAAATCCCCCGCTCGTAAGGGCGTCCCGGTTCGATTCCGGGTTCGGGCACCATACATATCAAGGGCTTGCATGATGAACTTCATGCAGGCCCTTATCTTTAACGCTTCGCAATTTCCAAGCTTGCTCCGCAATTCCCCTCTCCGGCGTTCTGCCGACTCAAATCAAACCCTCCGTTTCGCCAACTGCTACGCTGTTCACTCCACCAGAGGAACACCGATGCCTAACTCAGACCTAATGCCCTCCCTTCTCTCCAAGCTCTACGAAAACCAGCTGGCTCTCGAATCCGCGATCATGGAGATTTCAAACTGGGTCGAGCAGCGCGGCTCAGCCGAAGTTTCCGAAAACGTGCGCGGCGCACTGCACACCATTGACGCTAATGAGGACTTCGTAAAGCTGACCTTGGCAGTGTTGATGGCGCCTGATTAAGACAGCACTGCAGCTCGTCGCCTCGAATAGCGCCATGCCCCAACCTCGATTACTGTGCATGCATACAGTATTCGGAATAGCCACCATGGACATTATTGACGAAGACACCTTCGGGTGGCTCGGGCTTCCTACGCCTCTCGAAATGTACAAGCAGCATTGCCTGTTGCTTGAAAACGAGATACGGGAATTGAACTCGCATCTGCGAAAAGCGCGAGCAGACGTTTTCTGCATCAGCCAGACGCTGCTGGAAACTCAGGCTAAGAACGCTGAGTTTTCTGGATACCTACGGGAAAGAGGTGCCGAAGCGGCGGTTATGCGCAAACAGTTAGAAGAGCTCACCACAGCGAACAGAGTAGGCAAGCGAGAATTGGACGAACTGCGCAGGATCGTAAATGAAATGAGGCCTCGCCCAACCACGATTGTCTAAGCTCAATTCAACATTGAGGAATAGCCATGTGTGGAAGACTGACGCAGTACCGGGGAATTCACGACTTCGTTGCGGCGCTGAGCATGCCCAATGCTCTGGCGAACTCTGTGGGCGAATTGCCCCTAGAGCGCTACAACGTCGCCCCCACAACTCAGGTCGCACTGCTCCACATCCAGGGCGAGCTGCTACTGGCCGATCCGGTGCGCTGGGGTTGGAGGCCGCATTGGGCCAAAGACCGCGCCGCGCCGATAAACGCGCGCGTCGAGAAGGTTGCTCACGGTCCATTCTTCCGGGCGATATGGCCGCATCGGGCAATCACGCCAATCGATAACTGGTTTGAGTGGGTGGATGAAGGCGGACCGAAAAAGCAGCCCTACCTGATCCGACGGCGGGATGGCGCACCATCACTGTGCGCAGCCATTGGTCAACTGCCTGACTCCGATGAGGGGCCGGGCGAACATGACGGCTTCGTGATCATCACCGCCGACAGCGCAGGTGGAATGGTGGACGTGCACGACCGGCGACCCGTTGTGCTGACGCCGGAATTGGCGCGTGAATGGCTTGACCCGGCCACACCCAAAGAGCGAGCCGAGCAGATGGTTCTGCACCAAGGCGAACCGTCAGAGGTCTTCGAGTGGTTCAAGGTCGACACAGCCGTTGGCAATGTGCGGAACAAAGGGCCGGAGTTAATTCAGCCCATCACTGCGCAGTAGCCCTGAAGTAAGCCTGGCAAGCTCGGAACGAGGACGCGGCAGAGCCTGGAATAATTTGCGCCGGCTTTTGCGCGCCGCTGTCTAGGGCTCCTGTTCCATCTTCTTTACATGGATTGAGGGCATTTTTTCATGCCCTCCGATGCAAAAGTCCAGGCACCCACTGGCTACCAGCTCATGATCGCCAACTCGCCAGTCACAGCGGCAGATGCCTTCCTCGGGTTGGCCGTGGTGTAACGAATATCCATCGCCTCCACGCGAAACCCCTCAAACACCCGCCGAATATCTGGGTGATCATTGATGCTCACCATTACCTTGCCTTCGCAGCTGCGCATGAACTCTGCCATGCGCTCGTATTCCTCGAAACCAAACTGGCCACCATACCCAGCGGTCTGCCAGTAAGGTGGGTCCATGTAATGGAAGGTGTGCGGCCGGTCGTATTTAACTGCGCACTTGAGCCAGGGAAGGTTTTCAACGTACGTGCCAGAAAGCCGTTGCCAAGCCTCTGACAAGTTTTCCTCGATCCGAAGAAGGTTGATAGGTCGGCCCGTGGTCGCAGTGCCGAAGGTTTGCCCGGTGGTTTTGGCGCCGAAGGCGTGCTGCTGGAGATAAAAGAACCGCGCAGCCCTCTGTATGTCCGTCAGTGTTTCCGGCACAGCCATTTTCTGCCACTCGAAGATTTGCCGCGAGCTGAGCGCCCACTTGAACTGGCGAATGAATTCCTCGAGGTGGTGTTGGACGACACGGTACAGGTTAATCAGGTCGCCATTCAGGTCGTTAAGCACCTCGACTTTGGCGGGCTGCTCGCGCTTGAAGTACAGCGCCGCGCCGCCAGCGAAAGCCTCAACGTAGCATTCGTGATCAGGGAACAGCGAAAGCAGGCGTTTCGAAAGGCGGCGCTTGCCGCCCATCCATGGAACGATTGGGTTTGTCATTTGCAATCCTTTGCAATGGGCTTTGGTGGTGGTTCCTATTTGCAGCTGATCGTCCGTAGCTGATCAAGCCGCGTTGTAAAGCTATGGCTCATCATTTAGAGGCGAATACCCCAAGTCTGGTTAGCGATAATCGTCATCTCTTACCGTCTGTCGTCGATCACTCAAGTGAATGGCTATCCGCGCTGATACAGATAATGGTCCAGAAATTTCTGGGGTTCAGGACAATCCATTAACGGTAGGCGCTTTATGAACCTTTTGCGTAACACTAAACTCGGGCCCAGGATGGTCACCGCCTTCGCAGCGTGTGCTGTAATTACTTTACTTGTAGGGTTGGTAGGTCGATCGGGGATAAATACGCTTAGCGATAGCCTTGACGGTGTTATATCTAACAACCTCGTATCAGTATACAAAACAAGCAACGCTCGGGCAAACGCTATTGCCCACTACCGGGACATACATCGTGCCCTTTTGTTAAAATACACTAAAGCACCAGCATCTCAATACAACGATACTGTAAAGTCCATAACAGATAACCAGAAAGAGGTAGAACAGCTTTTCAATGAGTATCGTCAGACACCGCTTGCTGACGATGAGAGAGCGGCCGGAGACAAATTCGAAAAAGACTGGCCAACTTACATTCGCATTTCAGATCAAATAATTTCTCTAATAACCCAGGGGAATCTTGATGGCGCTGCGGAGCTTCTGGACAAAGAAGGAGTGACTGCTTATAACACTGTAAATGATGAATTAAAAATTATCGTGAAATCAAATAACGACCAGACTGGCCAAGCGGCCGAAAGCGCAACACGCTCAGTATCCAAAGCTATTTGGAGCTTGGGCATTGGTGTCGTAATAGCTTTCATTGCAGCCATAATGCTAGGTATTTTGATCACGCGTTCTATCACCAGGCCACTTTCCAGCGCGCTTAAGAGTGCAGAGCAAATAGCCGATAGAGATCTGTCAAGGGTAGTGATAGTTGACGGGCGTGATGAGGTCAGCGATTTGATGGTCGCCCTTTCCAAGATGCAGAAAAATTTAAGAGATACTGTAACAGAAATCGGAAGCGCAGCAGATCAACTAGCATCAGCATCTGAAGAGTTGAATGCAGTTACTGAAGAGAGCTCGCGAGGTCTGCTACGACAAAACGATGAGATTCAGCAAGCTGCTACTGCGGTTAACGAAATGACCGCAGCCGTTGAGGAAGTCGCTCGCAACGCGACGGGCGCTTCCGAAGCCTCGGAGCAGGCAAGTTGTAATGCTATTGAAGGACGAGATCAAGTTAGAAATGCAGTAACCTCTGTCACCGCAATGGCAGATGAGATCTCTAGCTCTACAGAAAAAGTAGAAAACTTGTCGAATCGTATAAGTGAAATTACGAAGATTCTTGATGTAATAAGGGCCATCGCGGAGCAAACAAATTTGCTAGCCCTTAATGCTGCTATTGAAGCGGCCCGAGCGGGGGAGCAAGGAAGGGGCTTTGCTGTAGTGGCAGATGAGGTACGTGCTCTTGCTCACCGCACTCAAGCATCCACTACAGACATCGAATCTATGATGAAGCAGGTTAGAACCGGTGCTGACGAAGCAGTGATGGCAATGGTCAAGAGCAAGCATTTAGCATCAAAAACTCAAGCGGAGGCCATCGAAGCAGGTAACGCGCTTAATCGCATTACTGACGGAGTATCAATTATCAATGAAAAAAACATGGTTATTGCCAGCGCTGCTGAAGAGCAAGCTCAGGTAGCGAGGGAGGTAGATAGAAATCTGGTGAACATTCAAGACCTCTCAACTCAGACAGCAACTGGAGCGCACCAGACCAATGCATCAAGCTCTGAACTGTCCAGGCTTGCAAGCTCATTTGGAGTGCTTATAGGAACTTTTAAAATCTAGATTTTTTTTAGTTCTCTAGCCGTGTAGTTATTTTTTTGGAAAGCCCATTTTTTCCAATAGCTTAGGTACGAGGTATTTATTACTCGCTACCTT
Organism: Pseudomonas kitaguniensis; assembly: GCF_049199985.1. Taxonomy (NCBI): domain Bacteria; kingdom Pseudomonadati; phylum Pseudomonadota; class Gammaproteobacteria; order Pseudomonadales; family Pseudomonadaceae; genus Pseudomonas; species Pseudomonas kitaguniensis. The sequence continues at coordinate 204,783 of NZ_JBLZPT010000005.1, read as the reverse complement.
GGCAAGAGATGGTAGCAATCAGTTCATCTTCGTTGAATTGCTGCGCGCGGCGCAGCATTTCAACCTTATGCTGAAACTGACCATGGCGCGAGATCTATCAGTCAATCGCATGGTCGTAGACCGCGACAAACTCACCAGATAATCGCTGCAACGTTTGCCGTCAGCGCCGAATCAAACCCACAAAGCTCAAGGGCGTCATGCCAGCACCGCCAGCGCTTTGTCGTACAGCGACCGGCGATCTGCCAGGCCGTTGATGCCGCCGTTGATTCGGCGTGTGATTTTTACGAACTCCCCTTCGTCAGCGATGGTATTCAGCCCTCGCGTCGACCAAAACCAAGCCGCCGACATCGCAGCATGCTGCGGCTGCTCGAGCAGCTCCGGGTGATTGATCAAGTCCAGACCCAGCGATTCGCCGCAAGCGGCGTAATTGGCGCGCCCGGTGATCTGGATCAGGCCACGGCCACGGTACTTGGAGCCGTCACCCTTTACGGTATTGCCCAAGTCCTCCCGGCCCTCGTATCCAAGCTGCTGGGCGGTTGGCCCCCAAATTTCCCGCACGTAATGCAACTGGCCAGACTCGTGGCCGATCTGAGCAATAAACGCCGAGGCGCGCGCCGTGCCCACAACCGCGTACCGGTTCATGGCCGCGTTTAGAGCGGATACAAAAACGCCGGCTTGGCGGCCGGCGTTCGGGAGGATTTTCAACAACTGCTGCTCGGTGATCGGCATGGCTTTCTCCAGGCGAAAAAAAACCGCTCGGCGGCGGGTATTAGTGCGAACGCGGGCTCTACTGGGGAGCCTCGGGCCACGCAATGGCCTGCGGGTAACCGGGCTGATCGGGCACTCGGTTGAGTGCGACACGAAACTTCTTCCAGGATGTCAGCATTGCCAAATCTGAAGCGGTCGCGTCGTCAACATCGACCGCGTCCTGCAAAGGCGCGATTGCGTGGTCAGCGGCCGCGCGCAAACGATTGATCTCAGCCTGCGCATCCACCATCGGATCGGCGGCCGGCGGCGGGACGACGATCACCTCCAAGTCCGGTACCAGGATGTGCAGCGTGATCATTGTTTTCAGGTCATACGGCTCGCCATCCATCGTGACAGTGATGGTCAACAGCCCATCGTCGAAGGACGTATCGACCAGCGCCTGGCTTTCCGACGGGTGCAGTGAAAAGCCCCACCCCTGATCCAGTGGCGGAAACGGCACCATGCCCAGGGAACCCGTCACGCAGTAAACACCCACATCTTTGCGATAACTACCAACATCGAAGCCGCCAAGTGAGGTCAGGTCGTACATCGCGCCCGTAGAACCCACGATATTGATTGCTGCTCTTGCCATGCTTTAGATCGCCTTGAGGGTGCCGTCTTGGGCACGGGTGGTATTGCCGTCGTGGTAGATCTTGCGCCACGGGTCGCCGCCGCCGTTGCCGGCAGTAGTGCGGAACATGAGGTTCATGCTGCCGCCGGTAACGACTTGGGCTACCAGGTCCATCGCACAGTTCTGGTAAGGATACTGAGCCCTGATACCCGCCCAGTACGCACCGCCGGAAGGGACCACCGTTGTGCTGTCGCCGTAATTGATGAAGTGGCTGCCTTGCTCAATAAAGGCTGAGTTGCCGACCATGGGCGCCGGTGCGCTAACGTCCTGAACATTGCCTGCGGCACTGCCAATGGTTTTGAGCGCGGCGCTGCCGAGCGCCAGGTTTGCGCGTGCTGCGGCCGCCGAGGTTGCGCCGGTACCGCCGTTGGCAACGGGTACCACGCTCATGCTGGCCACCGGGCCAAGCCCTGCCAGTGTCGCGCCCCACTGCTGCACCATCTGATTGACCGCATCGGCCAGCGCCTTGGGATAGCCGTTTACGGGCACGATGCCGTAGGTAGCACCGGCGGCGCTCACGCCACGGTAATTGGGGGAAATCGATACCGATGTATCGCTCACCGGGTTGGTTACCTGATAGATGCCGCTGTCAGGACCGACAAACATATCGCCCGGTCGGCAATTAGAAAACTTTGTACCGGCTCCGGTTACTACGGCGCTGCCGTTGGTAACTGTGACCGTCCCTTCTGTGTACCAAGAAGCCATATGTTTCTCCAGGCAAAAAAATACCCGCATCGCGGGTTATGTAAGTTGTTTATTGAAACAAGTATCAGGTGCCGGGCAGCCGGGCAAATACTGCGCCGGGCGATCCCATGTCTGACCATGCGCCTTGCGCTGTTATCCCGAACACTTGCAAGCAGCGCTCAGCATGGCTGAATCTAACTCCTATCTGAGTCCATCCAACTACCTGAGGTGTAAGTAGCCCTCTAGAAAAAGGATTTATCATAAAGTACTCGTCAGACAGCAAGGGAGCCGTTAGCGCGCTTCTCCAGTAGTAGCCATTAGTGATAGCGTTGATCACTACCCGCCCTTGGAATGACCAGGAATGGCTGGCACGACTGAATAGAACCGGCACGGCGCCGGAATCATAAATAAGGCTTCGGTCGGCGGCCCACATTCTCATTCCGTAAGTGTCTGTGCTTTTTGACGCAAACACGGCGGCGAACCACTTTCCATTCGGCCGCATATCTGTTTGTAGTGAGACTATCTGGAATCCCGTCCAGGCTCCAGCGGAGCCCAGTATGGTCATACTCGTATAAAGGTCGCCCGGATTCGACTCGCTGTTCCTTAGGAAAATGCAGGGAGGCTCTAGAGTAGTTATCGCTGCCGGGAAATAAACGTTAATGGCGTACGCTGTAGCGGCGTACACGCCGCTATAAATAACGCACAGTCTAGGCGTCTCGGAATCTATCTGCACGAAGCCGCTGTCGTTTATAGCTTTGAGGCCGTAACTCAATTTTTATACCTCATTACAAGCAGTCTAAACTTCATAAGACTTCTCCAGTTTCCCGGCTCCCCCGGATTCTTGCCTCTAATTGTGACGACTCCAGGCGCTACGGACATGTAGGGAAGCGCGCTCGACGAGTTCTCACCTGCTGCCGGTTCCGTGGGTAGAATTACGGCGACGCAAGTATCTGCGCTAAATCCGGGTATGTTAACGGTTATAACGAGAGTAGAGGTCAAATCATAAAGCGCATTATGAACTATCTGATAAGTAAAACTATCTGTATCCATCTGGAGGGCGCTGTTCGCCCCCCATACTCGAACACCAAAACTCATTAGGAAAGCCTCCCCGCCATAAGCCTGAGGACCTCATTCAAATCGAACACAGCCAGACCGTCGTTGTTCAGCACGGAAGATCCGCCAGTGCCAGCACTACGAACAGTAAACGTACCTGCCGGTATGTTGATTTCGAGAAGTGGCCGGCCTTTCGAGTCGACAGTAGGCGAGCGCAGCACCATGCCCAGAATGATTTCCTGAACGAACGCCTTGCTGATGATCGCCGTGTTGAACACTGCCTGACCGTTCTCGATGACAAACATCGGAACAACCTTGCCGTCGATCTCGTTAACGACAGCCATCCGTTGAGCCATGATCAGGAACTCTGACTGCTCGCCGTTGATGCCGAAGGCCAGGCCTGTGGTGACCTTTCGCCCATCTACGATTGTTTGAGCCTTCAGGGTGACCTGAGACGATACCCTCCCGTCGAGCCCAACGAGGGTTTGGCTGACCTGCTGCACTGACGCGCTGGTTTGGCCGATGCTGGATTGCAGCGTTTCGGACGTCTTGGCCTGCGCCTCGTTGGCCGTCGCCTGCACTCTCTTCTCAGCAACGAATGTGGCCGTGGAATCCCACGCTTTGACGGCGTTGGCCAACTCGCCGGCGCCGTCGTCACCGCGCACCGAAGCGCGCAGCGTGTCATTGCTCGACGCCATTGAGGTGATCTTGCCGTCCAGGTTGATGACCTTCGTATCGAGCCCCGAGATCGCAATGCCCTGCCCAGTAATTACCTGAGCCTGGCCCGCGATGGTGCCTCCTTGCACATCAACCTTGTCCGCAGTGGTCTTGAGGTCGCTCTTGAGCTGCGTCACCTGAGTGGCCGCTGTCTCTCGGTTGGTTGCCACCACCTGCTCCAAAACAGTCAGCGACGACCTGTTGTCACCAATCTGAGCCCCGAGCGTTAGGAGCTGCTGGGCCGTGGCGAGAGTTTCAGACGCCCGCGTTTTTCGCTCAACCGCCAGATCGGCCGTGGAGTTCCAACCCTTCACCGCATCGGCCAGGTCGCCAGCACCATCATCACCGCGAGCAGCAGAGCGCAGCGCCTCAACAGACGAGGCTGTCGAAACAACCTTGCCGTCGATTTCCTCGATCTTGGTTTCGATGATCCGCACCTGGGAGGCCAGCGCGTTGGCTGTCTCCAAGATTGTGCCGATGTCGGTCCAGTAGGCGGCGTCAGGCGGCGTGGCACCGGCGGGCACCGTTCCTTTGGCCTGATACAAGCGTTGATCCAGGCGAACGATGTCACCCTTCGCATAAGCCTTAGCAGGGTCGTATGCCAAGGCATCACTCACCTGCTTGATCAGGTCCTCCAGTTCCTGCTTGGCCTCCTCCAGGCGATCATTTACAGAGCCTGGGCCGTCGCCGGAAATCAGCTCGATCTCTTCGCGCAAACTCTGATACAGCGCGCCCTTGCCGATCTTGTCGGCGTAGTATTTCTCGTACTCGCTTTCGTCCGAGCTGGCTTGGCCGTTCACCGCGCCAGGCACAGGGAAGAATGGGCCGATGTTCCCGGTACGGTCCACGAGGCGCGCCCAAAAGAACAGGCTCGCACCTGCCAGCAGCGCATGCATCTCGTGCGTGGCCTGCGGGTAGCTGAAGTCGCTCAGCTTGATCGCAGTGGTGAGGTCGGCTGATTGGCTATACCAGATCTCCGTGCGCTGGGTGTCCTCGGCGCCTGGCGGGAATCCCCACTGAATGCCGATGCCATAGACCAAGCTGGTGGTGGTCAAGAACGACACCGCCGGCGGCAAGCCGACCTTCCCTTCCAGATTGGTCAGGTTTGAGCTTTTCCAGATGGAAGATATTTCAAAGGCGCTGACCGATCTTACCCGGGCCAGATAGGCGCCCGAATAAATCCCGGTGACATCGACGCTCGTAGAGCCCGTGCGTTGCACCTTGATCCAGTTACCGCTGTCCTTGCGCCACTCCACGTCATAAGCGGTAGCGCCGCTCATGGCGGGCCACGAAATGTTCATGGTGCTGATGGCAATGCCCTGATTCACGGCGTAGCTCGACGTCAGCGTAACGCTTGCCGGTGCTGGAACGATCGTTATCGGGATAACACTGATCGGCCGCTCTTCCAGGCGCGCGCCGGTATCGATGTGCGCAAACTTGCTCGGGTCGTATTGCACGGCCGAGATTTCGAAAACACCAGGCTCTGGTCTCGCCACGCTCACAACGCGGTACAGCGGGATAGCCAAGTCATCAGCATCCAGCGCCCAGACCAGCTCACGCTCCGGCGCCACCGAGTAGGCCACGGTCACAGTGACCTGCCGGCCGCTAACCATTTGCACGGTGCGCCCCTCGCACTTACCATCGGGCAGATTCAGGATCAGCCGATCGCCAGGCTTGGCCTGGGTATCGCGATCCAAGGTGATGACTTTTCCATTTACCGCCGAAACGCGACCGCCCACAGGCCGCCCAGCGAGCAGTTCGTCGGCGATTGGGATTACGTAGCCTGGCAACGGAATGCGTCCGTCCAGCCCAACCTTAAACGTCACCGCCCGATCCTTGGAGTTTGTGAGCAGCGCCCATTTGCCCCGGCGCTGAGCCTCGGATTCGCGGGTGCAGCCGATAGCGCTGATCTCGAGTGGGTTATCGCCGTATCGGCGCTGCAACTTCTGGTCGGCGACGGCCGTTACATCGGTGTCGTAGTTATTCAGCGGGTTGTCGTAGCTGACCAGTGCGCGCGTATAGCGGGTGCGCTCCGATGCGCTCGAGTAGGTGAACGGCTGCTTTCCTTCCTTGATCACATTCGCCCCGGTGTAAGCGAAGTCGAAGTCGGTGGCGCGCGGCATGTCCGAGAGAGTGAATACCTGGCCTTGAGCCCAGTAAGTCATGCCACGGTAGATCGCCGAGATGTCACGCAGCAGAGACCAAGCGTCAGCCTTGCTTTGCAGGTTCAGGTTGCAGATGAAGCGCGGCTCTTGACCACCCTTCCCGTCCGGCACCATCTGGTCGCAGTACTGCGAGATCCGGTAGAGCTCCCACTTGTCCACCATCCACGGCTTGATGCGCCGGCCGAGGCCGAAACGGTCGTTTGTGGTGATGCCAAGCGTTGCCCACGTTGGGTTGTTGGTGTACGCCTCTTTGAAGGTGCCATCCCATACGCCTGTGTAAGTGCGAGAGGACGGATCGTAATTGCTCGGCACCAACCATTTGCGCCCCTTGCAACCGACTGTCACGGCTGGAATGCTGCGGAATTGCTCTGCTGAAAATTCGATGTATAGCAAAGCGGTGTTCGGGTAACGGATCTTGGCGTCGATGACTTCCGAGAAACCAGCAATCTGCATCGTGTCGGAGATTTTGTTGTTGTTCTGGTTGATCGTCAGTCGCGTGATGCGCATCAACCAACCGGTGGTTGCCTTGGGCAGGTCGATACGACGGGTGCGCTCGTACACGGTCGTGGTCTTGCCATCGACAGCCTCACTCAGCACTTGCTGGTAGGCGCCACCGTCAGTGGCTACCTCGACCGTGTATTCGATTCGGTAGCCATTGATATTGCCACTGGCGTCGACCGACTGGAGTACCGGCCAAGCAAAACGTACGCGTACAGCGGAAAGCTGTGTGTTGTTAAACGCCCGCACCCACGGAGTTCCACTGCGAAGGTCAGTGCCGATCGTGGTTTCGTTATCGATCGACGGGATGCCCTGGATATGGGGCTGGTCGACAGCCCCGGTGCGCCACTCCCACTTCACGTTCGGGAAGTTCATATTGCCTTGCGGGTCTTGCAGCGGCGTGTTGTCGAGATAGATGTCGCGCGCGGTCGGCGTGCCTTCAAACTCGCCCTCGCCGATAGCTATGAGCATCTTGGCAACGGCGACAGAGCGCAGACTGTCCGGAGCTTCGGTTGGATTCTTTGGCTTTTCGGAACCGCCTTTGGCGCCGTAGACATCGATCTTGCGTGCTGCGCCCATGCTTTTCTCCAGGCAATAAAAAGCCGCCTCGTGGGCGGCTGCTGTGATTCTGACTTCGATTACATCTGGTCTTCGGCGTAGATGGCGGCACTGATGATTGCGCCACCCCACCGACGCTCCCCGATGCACAGCGGTACTGGGTTGCCGGATGCAGTCGTGTTCTTGGCGCTGCCGAAGGCGTAGCCGGGCGTATTCTCCGGCGCAGCGCTGGTCTTAAGGCCGCCGGCCTGTGGGCTGAGCAACTGGATTACGCCGCCGGCGACAAGGCCTATACCGCCAGAAATCATGGCAGCGCCTAAGGGCGCCGCAAGGCCAAACGACATTCCACTGACGACAATGCCGGCCACAATCATTACAGCGCCCACTATCGTTTGAAGTACGCCGGCGCGCTTGCTACCGGTAATCACTGGAGCGATGCGGATATCTCCCAACCCTTCAAAGCCCAGTTCCTTTTCTTCGAGGTTTTTGCTTCCTCGAAACAGTGCAAACTCGATCCCTCTCGACTTTGCATTAGAGATAAACCGCTCAAATCCTGGGATTTGAACACAGAGCGCTTTTATGGCTTCTGCGGGCGTTCGCACGGCCAGTCGAAAAGAGCGTCCGAATTGCCGAAGTTGCCCATACAGCAAGATCGTAGTCATTGGTTGATATTCGATAGCGAGTGCGGCCATTGCTTTTCTCCAAGTGTAAAAAAGCCGCCTCATGGGCGGCTTTTATTTTAGCGATAATGTATTTAGATGCAGGCCTTGGCAGCGTCCTTCCAACCAGCCGTTCCGGCCCAGTCCATTGGGAGAAAAACTTTCACAAGCGACCCGCCTGAAGATTTATCTACAATTGCGAGAGCGACAACCCCGGTAAAAGCTGTCGAAGCGGAAAGCTTATAGCCACTCTCCGTTTCTAAAGAGCTAGTTGACGGGTTGAATTCCTGCCATTTTGGGCCAAGGCAGCGAGCATACTGCTGTGGTGTCTTCTGCGATTGCGCGGAAAAGGAAGGCGCCCCCTGCTGCACTCCAGATGTCGAGCACCCCGCCAGCACCATCATCGCTACCGCCGCTATCAAAATCCGCATGTCGTTCCCTCTTTGGTTTGGCGGGACTGTAGCATTGCGGGGTGGATGTAAAAAGCTTAGTGCGAGATGAAGGCTTGTTAAGCTACGACTCAGCGCGGACGCCATGGGCGAGTCGATGGATAGAAATCTGAACTTGATCAGCGCTAACGCCATAACGCCTTGCAACGGCTCTGGATGCCTCTTCAAAATCCAAAGATGGCGGAAGAGGGCATGGCCGGACAAGCGTAGATTCATCGATCAGAGATTTCTCCACTATCTCCTTTTGAGAATTGTGTAGCCAAATGTTTTCTTTGAGATTTTTGCTAATCGCCAACGATAGCAAATACACGCGCTCAGAAAATTTCGAAAAAATAACTGTGCGTTGACCGCTTTCACTGGCGCTCAAACGCCAATCACTAATTTCCGCAATAACTTTCCACTCATCATTCACCGCAACAGCCACATAGCGATACTTCAACATTGCCTCGAACGAGAAATCGTAGCCTTCCGGAAGTTTAAACTCCCAAGAGGATCGTAACTTCAGATATTCATCATCGTCTAGGTGCAGAATGAGACCGATATTTTCTTTCTCAAGATAAGTTAATACCATGATTTTTCAAGCTCCATTTGTGACGACTTGCAATGATCTCTCAATGGGTTGTGTAAGGCCATCCTGGCCAGGCATCCAGCGTGGATGGAATACCAGTGGCGTAGCGCCAGCGTACAGGAGTAGTTTCTTCCTTCGTCAAATCAAGGATCAGCCATGCTAATCAAAAGTCTCTCTAAAAACTTGCCGCCAGATCCTGACAACAAAGGCTGTGTCCTTGGTTGGGCAGTACTGAGAGAGCGCCCTGCCGTTTGGCACCTCATTGACGTGTATGCGAGCAAGCACATAGCTGACGCTGCAGCATCCCACCTCAACAATGAATACGCCGTGAGATATGGCTCTCATAGGCTGGGCACGGATGACTTCGTCAGCGGACTGACGTCGCCTGCCTAACCTCAGCTTTCTCAAAAAGAACTCGACCCGGCCCAGAAGCAACAATGGCCGTAAGCCCAGGCTTGCCAGTGTAGGCGCGGGCGTAGCCATCTTTGCTCTGGCACTTGCCTGAAGACCTCACTCGATCAATCTCGACACCGCCATACAGAATGGCGACCTCGTTTTCAGCTCCAACGACACCGGCATCGGTGATGATGAAGAGGTCGTAAATGGTCAGCATGTAGGTTTGGCTTGGCGGCATGCGGCCCTCCTTCTGCCTTGCGGGCAGCGAAAAATGAATTTAAGGATTTAACTGCTCTACGCCTGAAATCTCTAGGTTCGGAGTTGCGCCAGTCTCGGCGCGTATAAAGCAAGGAAAACAACAATGCTGCTAGGTAAAATTCAATTCCCCTATGTTCTCTTATCATCGAATTTAAATCTTTCCAGCAGATGCCATGAATTCGCGCTGGGTGGAGTTGAGACCGGTCTAGGGGTTAGCACTTTTCGCTCGGAGAGTGACCTCGCAACGATTTTTGAATCTCTGTGCACGGTTTCAACCGATTTTTCTTTGATACAGACAGAGGGCGTAAAATACTCGGGCGACAGACGCTTCTCGAGAATATTCGGGCATATCACATAGGTCAGGATCAGCAGCCAATCCAGCTCAGTTCCCCGTGATCGATTGCGATATATACCCCTCTTTCATACGCTATGGGCCGCTGGGAACATCTTCAGCGTCTCACTCGTAAGCTTCGAAAGATTTCAGCTCTCTACGCAGAGTTTGTGCCTCAGGATCAAGCGAGTTCGGTCGTACCACGGACCGCCAAAAACGACGATCTCAGACGGCCTGCCGTATAGGTGGTGCAGCAGAAATGGGCCGGGGCCGAACGCTCCCGACTCTTCGCCGGGTAGCGCCGGATCAGTACCCAAGTAGATACCGGCGTGGTTCGGGTGCACCGTTCGACCGACATGCATAACGATCATATCCCCGCGCTGAGGCCGGTCCACGCGCACAAAGCCTGCGGCCTCGTAGTTTGCCTCGTACAGGCTGGCGTTTTCCGCGCTCTCCCACCAGCCATCAGCTCGCTGGAAGGCTTCAAACTCCAGTCCCCACTCACGCTGATACCAGTCAGCGCAAACCTGCCAGCAATCCCAGGCACCGTGCACAAACGGGCGCTTCAGCAGCGGCGTGCTGCCGGTTGGCGTGATGGTGCGCAAATCCCCCTCAGGCCACGACAAGATATGCCAGGGCAAGGCAGTGGCCTCGCACATGGCCAAGTCGTGCGGCGACGGCCTGCTGGTGGCATCCGGATGCGAGTGAACGATGCCGATCACCTCGCCCGCGTCTTCCGCCGCCGCGTAATCCTCTGGATCAAGCCGGAACTCTTCTTTTGGCTCCGTGGCGATGTTCCGGCACGGAAAGTACTTCTGCGCGCGCCCGACCGCCAACAGCAAGCCACAGCACTCTTTCGGATACTCGGCTGCCGCGTGCGCCTGGATGGTGGTGATGATGTGTTTTCGCATTATTTGCGCCCACTAAAAAGGGCGCCGAAGCGCCCTTGGTTAAGCAAACATTTTCCCGGATTGCGGAGGCCTAAGTAGTGCCCGTCCGATAATTCCAGCCTTTACTCTATTGCGCATGGTCGCCTGGCTCACTCCGGCTATTTTCGCCCACTCAACGACTGTTTTCTCTTCGCCATCGATCAGCAGAGTCGCATTATGTTTGCGCACGGGCTTTGAGGCTGCCTCATCAGGAGTCATCCCAGCATCGAGGCGGTTGTAAAACGTAGATTCTTTTATGCCAGCCTCGCGCCAAACACTGGCGATATGCCTCTGATTGCCGAGGCGCGTGACAATGGCATTGTTCCGCTTATGCTCGCCCTGACCTAGAGCGTCAGTCCATCGGCAGTTTCCTGGCTCGTAATCGCCATTCTCATCAAGCCGGTCGATGCTCTGGCCTTTCTCCTTCGCCCCCATTCCGGCGACGAATCCCGCAATGTCTTGCCACTCATTACACACCCGAATACCTCGACCTCCGTAATCTTTGTAGTCTTTGGAATCAGGGTTGTAGCAGCGATCGATCATCGCCTTCCATGTCCCATAGGCAGAGTGCCTGTGTAGTCCGTGGGTAGTGTGGGTTTCTTTAACCCGCATTCTCATAAAGCAGCCGCAAGACACTTGTACGCCACACACGAGCGCAGATCTTTGGACGACTCGGGAATTGCCGCATACACATCGGCAGTCCCAAAGACTGACCCTATAAGGTCTATCGTTTGGCGCTTCGCTGACCACCGTGAGCCTGCCAAACTGCAAGCCCACTAAATCTTTTGGGTATTTCCTCTTCAATTCACACCCCTAAAGCGTGAGACCTAACTGAAAGGAGTGGCAGGTCGGTTAGGTGCCGACTTTTCGGGTTGCATGCCCTAGCCACATAGTCATTCTACTACGATCTGGACACGAGGCTCACAGCCGGAAATCCGCCGAAACTGAGCTCGTTGTTCTCTCCGAAGCGCAACTTGCAGGACGACAGGCAGCCCTTGCACTGGTCGAGCGTTGGGTCATCCGTGGGGTTGTCCTCGTCGTCGAACATCGCCGCGCCGGTGTAGCCACAGTCAGGCCCGCGGTAGCCATTGGTCATGGCCCAGTGGCAGAAGGTCGTCATCTGCCGACCGGGCAGCCCGTGGTTGTCGATCTCGCCGGGGGAAGAAAGCTCCCAGACCACGGCCTCGCCGTCCTCGCTGGTTTTCTGGTCGATGTACCAGATTTCCAGCGCCTCCTGTGTTGGGTCAGCAGTTGGGTTGCCATCGGGGAAGTTGGCCGCATCCAGATACTGTGCCAGGGTTTCGCGCACCGTCAGTTTGAACTTCAGCATGTCCTCGAAGGCAAGGCACAGTGCCGTAACGCGCCCGTTGATGTTGCCGGCGGCGAAGGTAGGCCGGGAGGCGCTACCGTCGCTGCTCGAGGAAATACCCTCCATTTGCACCGGCCACGCCGCGTACTCCTCTCCCTGCCACCAGATCGACTTCGCCGGTAGGTCTTCTTCCGAATGCTCGTAGGCAAGCAGTTCCTCCGGCGTATGCGGAATAGCGTGACCGTGGAAGCGCAAGTAATCGGCGCCGTATTCGGTCCCGTCAATTTCGAACAGGCGGATCTCGCCGCCGGGCTCCAATTTCTGGATGTCCGTTATCAGTGACATGCGCGGTTATCTCAGGGATGAAAGGTTTGTTGGAATGTTGCTGTGATGGCGTAGACCTGGCCGCCTCGGTGAACCGGCTTGTAGCCGTTGCACTTGTATAAGCCGAGATCGCCCAGCGGGGGCTCCCACAGGAAACCCTTGGAGCCTTTATGCCGATCGAGGAACACCATTATTTCCTTGATGCGGGGCTTCATGCCGGTGAACGTGACCGGCCAAGATTGGGCTCGGCTATTGATCCCATCCTCGACCGACTGCTCGTAGCCGTCCCCGAACTGCTTGGAGCGGACGCGCTGGGTGATTTCCCCCTCCGCGCCTTTTTCCGTTGCCCAGGTGAATCGCTCGATTGCCATAAATCATCCTTTTACGTTTCGGCTGCTCACGCCGCCTTGGCGCCAAGACTTGGCGATCTCTTCTTTCGCAACGGTGCGCATGCGCTCCTGCATGTTTCGCTGGAACAGTTCGGTATCGAGTTCGTCGCCTTCCGACTTGCCCGATTCTTCGTCTGTCATGACCATGATCGGCATTGAAAGACTGACGGAGGTGCCGCCGCCACCGCCTACCGACATAACGCCCAGCTTGCCGTTGGCCGTGCGCGTCAGAGGCATGATCGCCTCGTCTCCAGCCTCGCCCATGACACCGGTTTTGCCGTTGGCCATGCCGAACGCAGTGGGTTTACTTACGACGGAGTTGGTAAAGGCGCCGCCGTCGGCAAACATCTGCACGCCTTTGGACCAGGCGCCGCCTTCAGCCTGGAGGTAAGTCGACGAGTAACCCGCTTGGGAGGCGCCGAGGTTCGATGAGACTGCACCGGCTGATCCCGCCGCTAATCCATTGCCCGTGCCCGCGGCAGCGCTTCCACCGAAATAGGTGGCCGTTGCGCTGACCAAGCTACTCAGCAATGCCGAACTGGCCTGACGGGTAGCGATACGCGCCATATCCGCCAAAATCGACTTAGCGAAGTCCGAGAACGATGCTTTGCCGGTCATTGCAAAGTTGACGACCGCATCCTCCATGCTGCTGAAAGCATTGCCGAACAGGCTTTTTGTCTGCCCAGCGATGTTGCGAGCCGAATCGAGGTAGTTTTCCCAAGCTGCTGAGGCGCCTTTCGTCCAATCGCCCTGAGCGGCTTCAACGTCCGCATAGTTCTGCCGGATCTGGTCGGTAGCGTTTTTGTTCGCATCTGCGAGCGCCTGAGATTTGCGCTTGAATTCCTCCTCCGACATATTTCGCGACGGGTCGGACTTTTGATTCGCTAGCTCCAGCGCCTGCTGAGCAAACCGGTCTTGCTGGCTGTTCAGCTCACCGTTAAGTGCGTTCTGGCGGTCACCCTGGCCAACGCCAACTACGGCGCGCTGCCCGGCAAGCTCCAGAGCGCGCTGCTGCTGTCCAAGTGCCTGGACGTAAGAGGCGATTGACCGCTCCTGTTTCGCCAGGCGCCCCGTCTCGCTCGTCGCCAGCACTTCAAGCTGGCTATCAGCATCCTTCTGAGCCTTGACCATACCGGCGCGTGCGTCGGCGATCTTCTGGTCCAATTGGATGCTTTGTGCGGCGGTGGTTGTCTTCTTACCCTGGGCGGTTTCTAGAGCGGAGATTTCCGCCTCGTATCCGGCGGTGACCTCGTCCTTCTCAGCACGGATCAAGACTGCGCGCTGCGTTGCGTAATCAGCCTGCGAGATCAACCCGGCTTTCTGCGCTGCGTCCAACTGCCTAAAGGTGTTGGTGTACTGGTCCTGAATACCCTTGAGCGCGTTCTGGGCGTCGTTATATGCCGTGAGGTCTACAGCGCCAGCGGATGCAGCTTGGGGGTCTTTGTTCTTGTCCTTGATGTTCTGAAGGGTTTTGGCGACATAGTCGGCCTGAACCTTTGGATCATCAGGGTTGGCTTTTTTCAGCACCTCGACGTCGCGCAGGTACGCTTTGGTCAGCTTGTCGCGCTTCTCAGCGTTGCTGAGCATTGAGTCGCTAATTTGCTTAAGCCGCTGCTCAGCCTCGATCCCCTCTTTCTGGCTTTTGGCATTGTCGCTATTGCGCTTTAACTCCTCGTCCTGGGCTGCCTTCTTGTCCTGCAGCAGGCTCAACTCGTCTTTGAGTGCCGTCAGGCGAACTTTCGCGTCGCCTTCCTCAAAGCCTGTTCCGACAGTCGATTCCAGGTAAGCGATTTTCTGATTGAGTTCTGTGACCCGAACGGCATCACCCTGGTCCCTGCCAATGTTCTTGATCGCATCCAGCGATTTCTTGGCCTCATCGGTGATGCCCTTCCAGGCTTTCTCGACGAAACCCAGGTTGTCGGTGATCTCCGTGGATCGGCTTTTAACGGTATCCGCGTAAGTATCAGTAAGCAGCTTTGCGGCGCCAATGGTGTCGCCCTGCTCCTTAAGAGCAACGATTTGCGAGTAAACCGAAGCCGTCAGGAAGTGATACTGATCGTTCAGTTCCTTCGCGGCCGCAACTGGGTCCTTAGCGATCTTGACGAACTCAGCAATGGTCGCGTCCACCGACTTGCCAGTAGCGTCTTCCATCGCCGCGGCGGCATCCGCGATAACCTTGAAGCTGTCGCCCGCGATAACTCCGCTGGACGCCAACTTGGTAAGCGATGCGGCCGCCTCGCTGGTGGTGCCATTCGTCGCGCTGACCTGTTGCGCCAGATCAGCCAAGCGACTCGCAGATGTTCCTGCGTAATTGCCGGTCAATATCAGTGCTTTGTTGTACTCGTCCGCCTCCTGACTGCCGGTCTTGTAGCCGTAGACCATGGTGCCGAGCGACACGACCACGGCGGCCAGCGCGAGGGCCATACCAGCAGCGCCGAACGTGACCCCGCTCATTGCGGGGCGGATAGCGCCTACGGCCTTCTGCGCGTTCTCGGCCGCCTCCGCAGCTGTGTTCGAGCTTTCAGCCAGGTCCGACAGACTTTCACTTGCCTCGCCAGCGCTTTCAGCGGTGTCCTTCGCGCCGGAGGCAATACCCGCAAGCGACTCTCCCAATACAGCCGCACCGGCGCCGCCGGAAAACAACGAGCGGAACTTGTCCCTGAGTGCGTCCATCGTCGGCCCGATGCCGCCGAACGAATCTTTTATCTGACCGCCCTGCTGGATGAGTACCATCAGCGGGTTTTGCCCGCCTGCCAGGCTGGTGAAGATGTCAGTGAACTGTGCTGGAAGCTGACGCAGCGCCGCCTGTGTTTGCCCGGAGCTGACGCCAGTTTTTCTCAACCCCTCGTCGAACTCCCCCAGCTTCTGGCGGGAGGCGTCGATGCGAGCGGAGTACTCGCGGAAGGTGTCGGCATCAATGACGCCGGCGGCCTTGTATTTCTGCAGCTGAGCCTGCTGCTGATCGAGCTTATCGAGCGCAGCCATTGTTGGGTTGAGTTTACCGAGCAGCTCTTGCAAGCCTTCGGCCTGGGCGCCGGTCGCTGCCGCCGCCTTCTTGGTCGCCTCGGCCTGGCGATCTGTCGAGCCGATCAGGGCGTCGGATTCAGCCTGTAGACGGCGCTGGAGCGCAGCCAAGCTGCTTGCCGACGAACCGGACGACTCCATCGCCGAAGCATTGGTGTTCACGCTGGTGGTCAGGCGCTGGTAATACTCACTCGACTCCAACGAGGCTTTCGCCGTGGCCAGCAATCGCGCCTTGGCTTCGTCGAGAGACTCGGACAGCTTGCGCTCTGATGCCGAGAGGTCGGATGCAGCGGTTGCAGCCTTGTCAAAACCAGACGCCACACCATCAGCGGCTTTCTCAGCCTTGGCACCAGCCTTTGCAAGATTCTCCAGATCGGAGGTGGCCTTGACCGCTTCGCCTGAATTTACCGCAATGCCAAGCTCAGCGATCGTAGACATGAGTGCTCCATTATTTCGATTGCTCAGACATAACGAGCAACGCCTCGGCCTCCATTATTTGAAGGTCGGGGAAGATCTCTCTGAGTTGTTTTTTCTTCATGCCGATCAGCTCGGCAACGCTGGTGATTGCGGTGTAATCAATGCCGGTCGCGCCGCACGCGCCGGTGCGCCACTGTGTTGAGAGGCCGTCGAACAAGCGGAACGCAGGCCAGACACACGGCCACACCTCAAACGCTTCTTCCATGTCCGAGGCGTCGAGACCGAATGCCGCCAACTGCTCGGCACTCGGAGGGGGCTCATACAGGGCGCGTGCGACGCGGATCAGTTTCCCGTGCGGGCCGGTGCGTAAGCCGCTTGATAGGCCGCGACAATGGCCTCACCGGCGCCGGCAGATGTTT
This sequence comes from Pseudomonas kitaguniensis, assembly GCF_049199985.1. Classification (NCBI taxonomy): domain Bacteria; kingdom Pseudomonadati; phylum Pseudomonadota; class Gammaproteobacteria; order Pseudomonadales; family Pseudomonadaceae; genus Pseudomonas; species Pseudomonas kitaguniensis. The sequence continues at coordinate 188,258 of NZ_JBLZPT010000005.1, read as the reverse complement.
CCACCAGCGCGCGGATCGACTCAGGGCTCAGCTTGTCTTCAAACCCCCAACCTTCAACCAATGCCTGGACCTGATCTGCCTGGCGCTCAATGTCCGCATCAGTGATGTCGACCAGAGTCAAATCATCAGCTTTGGCCTTGAAAGCCTCCTGATCGTCCTTTGCCCGTTGCTGCCACCCCGCAAACAGGGCCGCCAGCTCATTGCGGTTTCGATACTTGAACTCAAACGGCACCTTGATGAATGCACCGCCAACGCGCGGAATTTCCACATCCGCATTGAAGGTAGCGCCTTGCGCGATCTTGAACTTCGCCATGATCAGCTACCCCCGCCAGCAGCCACTGGCGCGCGGTACGCGGTAATCTCGGCGTTAATGGTGAAGCCAAATGTCACAGCTGCACCCTCGTTGCGCACCAGCGTTGGGGTTTTGTTGAACGACGGGTAACCGGCGTAGTAGATCGTTTTACCGTTGGGCAGAGACATGCGCAGAATCCGCACTTCCTTCTCACGATCAGCCTTATCCAATTCTTCGTACCAGGCCAGGCTGTCGTCGTCGGCGAGCTGGAACGCAAACGCCTGGGCATTCTTGGTAGTCGGAATCTGCTTGTCGCGGCGAGCCTCCAGCGGTGCATACGTCCAGTATTGCTGCTCACCGCCAGACATCGAGTTACCGATCACCTGGTTCACCGCAACCCAGCCGGTGACCTTTTTGGCAGTGCCCGCGCTGATGCCGTCCGGAAAGAACGCAACGTTCGAGGTATCGATGCCTTCCAGCGTGAAGGCTCCGGCTGCAGCGTTGGATACGCGCACGGCTCGCTCGTTGATGTCCTCCCAGCCCGAAGTAACCAGCAGGATGTCACCGTTGGAGAAACCGTTGGCCAAAGCCGTGGCCACGCCCGGATTTGCGTTGCTGATGGCGGAGATCAACTTGGCGGCAGCAAAGCCGGTTGAGATCGCAAGTGTTGCCCCGTTGGGGAAGTAGATCGACATGGGTTTTCCTCTTTGCAGAAATGACAAAACCCGCACTTGGCGGGTTCAGGATTTGCCCAACGGGCGGATTATGGTGTGGTGTCGGTCCGGTACGAGAACGACAGCGGGACGGTGTAGGTGGAGTCGCTGGTGATACCTGGCCCCTGATCTACCGGCGTCATGGGCGTGACAACGAAGCCGTTTTTCGTGTCGCGCACATACAGCGGGAACAGGTCTGTCAACTCAGCCACAATCGGATTCGTCTTGGTCTTGCCGGTGCCCGCCGGAGCGATGATGCTCACCTGGAACACGCCGGTGAACAGCCGGTGATCACCGCCGAGCGTGTTGCTCGCGGTGTCGCCCGGGATCGTGAACGCCCTCAGGTAGGTCTCGTCCGCCGCCGGCGTGTAGGCCGTGTTCTCGAAGACGATCTTCAGATTATCCGACCTGGCAGCGTTCCAGGCGATGAGCTTTGCCTCGTAGATCGAAGCGATGATTGCGTGACTCATACCTGGTTGTTCCTGATGGCCTCCAGCACGATCTGCTGGAAGCGGGCCACGGTGACCCGGACCATACCGCCGGGTGCTTGGGTCGAATGGCCGAACTCCAGCGGGATGGCATAACCGAGGCTGTTGGTGATGTAGCAGGTGTCGCCCGCCTTGAATTCGATAGCGCCGGAGGTAATGCGCGCCGTCGACTTGACGCCGCTCGGGTCGACTTCTTCAGTTGTGCTGCCGTCCGGGGTGCCGATACTGAACATCCAGTTCCCGCGAAACCTGCCGCCCACGTAGCCTGCGGGCGCCGCAATGTCCATGCTGTCGTGCACCTTGCGCCCTGGCTTTAGCCTGCCTGCCTTTGTGAGGTTGGCCGGGTCGCTACGCAGCGCGCTGTTGTGATCGTCGACGGCCTTGTTGTACTGGGTCGCCACAGCGTTCTGCGCCCAAATCTCCGGGTTACCCACGGGGGACATGCGGATCAGGCTGCTGCCGACCTCAATGATGATCTCGCGCATGCTTGCGTCGAGGGCTTCGGTAGCCTGCGCGGCGAACGCGGCCAAGCTCAGTGCGAAGCTGCCGGACTGGCCGGCGCCTTTGCTTGCCATCTCACTTCCTCAGTTGCGCGGTCCATGTTGCGTCAGCAGGATCGGCAGACACGTTCATCACCCGGAGGCCGTTGATAATGTCCCCGATAACTGGTAACGCTGGTACCGCCGTTGGCAGACCAGCCTCGGAGACGAACAGCTCGTTTTGCAGTACCAGAAGCTTTTTGTCGGTGGACTGAATCAGGCTGCCGTCGATTTCCTTGGACAGGTAGCTGCCCAGAACTCCGCGCCCCGTGTAAGTCAGGGTGGTCTCCGGCGTTTCGCCACCCAAGTCAGGGTCATACTCGCCAGCAACCTTACGCACGCCCGCCACCGGCTTTACCGCGTCCGCCAGGCCATCAGGATCGTCGAACGCTTCAGCCAGGTCGGCCTGGATCTCTTCACGCATGCCCATTATCAGATCCTTTTCAGCATCATCACGCCGGAGCGTTTGATCCAGGGTGCCAGCAGGGCTAGTGCGAAATTCTCGCCCGCGGACTGATCGGTAGAGCCTGCCACGTAGGTCTTGCTTACAGACGTGCCGGACTGAGCCGAAACCGTCTTGCTCTGCACTTCCTTCTGCGTGGACGTGTACAACTTGCCCGCCGCAGCCTCTTTGGCGACCTGGGCGCCGGCTGTTTTGATCTCCGTCGGGACCAGATCGGGAACAGCCCGCTTAATCTTGGCCGTGAGCCAGGCGTTGGCCATGGTCACAGCAAGGACCGGATCACCGGTGCCCGCCCAGCCAAGACCCAGCGAGGCGTCAACATCGGCAACGGTGATGAAATCGGTCATATGCTTGTCCTTATTCCGCTGGCACCAGGGCCTGCAGGTCTTCTTTCCTGGCGGTTGGGTCGAAGGTAATGCCCTTCGCGGTCAGCCACTCTTTCAGCTCGGGGACCTTCATTTTGAGAGGGTCGGTTTCAGGGATTTCCTGCTCCTTGCCATCGGAAACCTTGATGCCGGCTGCTTGGTAGGCATCGAAGATATTCGGTGCATCGCCATCAACGACCACCTCGGTCGCGGACCCGATGACGCCGAAGAATTCGCTCAGCAGGCGGTAGCATACGCCGCGCTCTTTGCCCGGCTTGTCCGTGTAGATCACTTTCATGAGTCACCTCAAAAGCACCCCGGCGCCCATAAAGACGCCAGGTTGTGTGGGCCGGATTACGGCGTTGTGGTACCGCTGATGACAGCAGCGAACGGTACCTGCTTGCGGCTGAACACACGTTTCCAGTTCGCAGCGGAGGCGTACTGGGTTGCATTCGGGCTGAGGTTCTGAGCCTCGGTGCCCTGCCAGCTGAAGCCTGCAGGCTGGAGAATGTAGGTCTTCCGCTCCCACAGCACTTCAGCACCGCCACCGTTGCCACCTCCTGGCTTACGCTCCAACTCTACTGGCACCTTCGGCGAGCCTTCGCCGTAGCCGAAAGCGCCCTGGCCGTAGAACACCGACAGGTACTTGCCGGAGCCATACACCAAGGCATCGTCCATGAACACCGGCTTGCCCAGGTAGGTCGCCAGGATGATCTTGCCGTCCGAGTCACGCAGGTACTCGATAAGGTCTTGCTTGACCATCTGGTTCATCACGACCGAGTGCACGCCAATCGCGCCGAACTGGTCGGCTGCGTCACCGGCGGTAAACGCGGCATCCTGGAAGGCGTTCGCACTGATGGTCGCGCCAGCGTCGATGACCATGTCACCGCCGTTATTCGCGATGTTTGAGGCGATGATGCCGCGAGACGCGCCCAGGGTGTAGCGCTGCCACTGGCGAGTCCAGTAAGTGCCGAATCGATTGCGGATCTGCTGCTGAGGCTCGCTGTTCGCAAGCTCAGCGGTCAGGTCGGTTACGCCGTAGCCTTTGTTGAGGTACAGGACACGGGCACGCATGCTGTCCTGGGTCACCTTGCCAACTTCACCTTGGTCGTTCGGGTCATCGTTGCTGATGTTCGGAGCTTCATCGGCGTTGAGATCCTGCCAGTAGCTGATCTCGGCGGTGCCCTGGCTGCCGGACGCGATCGCATCCAGCACGGGCGAGCGGGTCACAATGCCCGACTCGTATACAGCGGTCTTTTCCGGGCTGTTAACCGGCGCCAGGGAGGCGTAGTAGTCGCCGACGAAGATGTCGGTCAGTTGGGTAGTTGCCATGAATTAGGTTCCTTTGGTGGCCTGGATTTTCTTGAACAGCTCAGGGTTGTCACGGGCAATCGAGGCACGCTCGACCTCCGTGTACTCGCCCCACTTTTTCGTGGCCTTGCCACCGTTGTCACCGGTCTGCCCGGCGCCCTGGGCCCTTGGCCACAGGTGTGTTGCGGTTTCACGCAGCGATTCCGCCCATTCGAGCGGCGACAGCGGGGTTTTCCCGTCCTTCCCGTAAACGACCTCGCCGTCACGGTCGGTGGCAATCGCCTCGCCGTCTTCACTGAGTTTGAAAGTGCCCCGGGCACGCAGGATGATGTCCTCGGCAGCCTCGGGGAGCGCGCCGGCCTTGATGGCAGCAGCACGGATGGAATCAGCCAGTACCTTGTCGCTGTACTTGGCGGCGAATTGCTCGGCCTTGTCGGCGCGGGCCTTCTCGGCTCCCAGCTTGGTGTCGTAGTCGGTGCGCAGGCGCTCGGTACGGCGGGTGATGACCTCGTCCAACTTGCCTTCGGCAATTAGCTTGGTCTCTTCATCCTGTCCAACCTTGGTCAGCAGCCCTTTCACGGCGGCGATGTCCAGGCCTTCGAACTGGGCCTTGAAGCCGTCCAGCTCGGTTTTGGTGGTCCGGAGCGAGCCAAGCAGCTCGGTGTTTTTCGCTTTGAGTCGAATGACCTCTTGGTCAATTAGCGCCTGAATTTCAGGGGTTATTGCAGGACCACCTCCACCCTCGCCACCTTCATCAGAAGCATTCAGAAAGAGTTGTTTAAGCTTGAACATGGGTATCCCCTCGGGATTTTTGGGCTACTGACCTAATCAGCAGGCATAAAAAAACCGCCCGTTGGGCGGCTTGGTGTGAATACTGTGTTTTATCGGACTATCGAAAGCCCGCGCATCACCAGGTAATCAGCGAACTGCGTCCTGCTTGGCGCGTATGGCGGCGGCCGCATGCGCAGGCCGGGCGTATCTCGGTTGAGTCGCGTACGCCGGCCATTCGGCTCAGTGCAATGCGTTGGCTCTTCGATCTGAAAGCCCAGCTCGACGGCATACAGCTCAACCGCCAACCGCACCTGGCCCCACTCAAGCTCAAAGGGCACGAACGTCTCCGACAGTATCTGGTATTCGATCTTGCAGTTACGTCGGGGCCAGGCCATGGCCTGGTCAGGATTGGCCTTTCTGCCCTTCCACTGGCGACCGTTGATGTCGGTCGCCCCGCGCAGCAGCAGTTCGACCTGGTCAGCCTCTGCTTCAGGTATCCGAAACCCGTAATAGTCGCGGTAGAAGGTCAGCTTCTCCAGCGGCACGAAGCTATTCGCGTCTGGCTTGCCCTTCCCGTCCTCAACGATGATCTGCATGTGCTATCTCAACCTGGTGAAGCGCCGAGTGTAACGCCTGCTCGGATAAACATGTCTGGCTCTGCTTCCTTCAACTGCGCCAGGGTCAGCGGCTTGAAAGACTTGTCGAGCTGCAGCTTGGCGAACTTCTCCGGCGTCAGCCCTCCATCGCGGAACAACTTGCCCCGGACAGGCCCGAGGGCATGATCCTGGAAGCTCGCCGGTTGCGTTGCCAGCCACTCGTAATAATTCAGGCCACCGTCAACCTGAGCCCCACCGTTATCGCCCACCGAGGCGCGTGTGCCGTCCTTGGCAAACATCTCCGAAAGCCTAGTGGTCGGCACCGTGGTTGATCGGCAGTTGATGTGGGCCGGCGGCAGCGGTCCCTTGCCCAGGTCGAAGCGCATGCCGTCCAAGCCCTTGCACTGCTGCGAGGTCTTGCGATCGAGCGTCGACACCCAGCGGTAGCCCAGCACTACGTCACTGTTGGCTTTCAGCGTTTCCATCCGTGCCGTGGTGGCGACATGCTGGATTGCTGTCTGCACCACGGTGGCAGCATTGCGGTTGCTCACCGCCAGGACGCCATCCGTGAAGTTCTGAGCCGCGGTACCGCGAATCGCCTGGATGATCTGGGCGTTGGTCTGGCCCTGGCCAAAGCCGAGCCGGATGGTATTCGTGACGCGCATCGTCTCGGTGCGCGTCCACCCGCTGACGAAGCTCTTCAGTAGCTTGCCACCGTCGATACCCTTGACCTGCAGCGGGTAGGAGAACACAGCCGCGCGGATCACTGTGTTGGTCGGCACCACCGCGTCGATAGAGAGCGCATTGCTCAGGCTTTTGGCCTCAAAACTCGATTCGTAGAGCGCGAGGTCGACCAGATCAGCCTGCACCAGGTCGCCGTAGGCCTTGTATATCTCCAGTAGCTTGCCGTCCACTCGGGCCAGGAACTGCTCAAGCCGGTCCCGGCTGTAGGTGGTCAGTTCATTGCGGGTCAACTGCTCCCGTACCAACGTGTCAATCTGGCGCAGGTATTCCTCGAACTTCTTTACCTCACCGGCCTTAAGCCGCTCCAGCATTACCGAGTGGCGAGTCGTTTGCTCCAGCAGTTGGCTTTCCACCTGCGCCTGGCTTGTCGTTGGCATCGTCTTTGTCCAAGTTGATGCCGGCCGACTCGCGCTCGTCGCTGATCAGTTCGGCCTCGTCTTCGTATGGGCGCTCCGGCAACTTGCCGGTGGTGAGGTAATGCCAGTAGGTGTCAGCGCTGATCGTGCCAGCCATCACGCCCTTGAGCAGCTCAGCAAGAACCTGGGCGTCGACCACTGGGGTGACGAACTCAGGGTTGACCTTAAACTTCACCTGCTTGGGGTCGTAGCCCTTCCATTCAGCGGCGTAACGCAAGCCCTGTTCCACTGCCTCAGCAACCGTAATGACGATACTGTGCAGTGTGGCGTGCTGATCGTTCTGGCGAGTTTTACGTGCCTCACCAGACTCGGTGCCGCCCACGTCCATGACCTTGGCACCGGCTTCAAGCGCGGCGTTCTTCTGATCGTCCATGGCCGTGCGAACGGCTTCGATGCCCGCGCCCTTGAACTCCAGGTAGCCACATTCGCCATTCAGGCCAAGATCCCATGCGGCAGATGGGCCGGTTACGCTCAACTCCACAGCCTCATCCAAGCCAGAAACCCAAGGCTGCGGGTGGCTGGTCTGGTGCAACGAAGTGAAATAGTCGGCGCTCAACTGGTAAGACTTCAAAGCTGCCCGCGCCATTGTCAGCAGCGGCACCTCGTCAACTTCCGGCGAGTTGTCGGTCGAGCCGCAATAGATCACCGGTAGGTAGGGCAAGCCTTTGACCAGGCGATTGTCTGTACCAGTCGTGCCCAGCGGTCTCTCATCCTCGACGAGCTCGCCACCCTCATTACGCACCGCGGTGTAGCAGACGTCTCCCAGCATGAAGAACTCACGAAACACCGTGTCGCAGTCATGGCTGTATCGGTCACCGCCCTTCTTGCGGAACTCACGGAACACCGAAAGCACCAGATCTTGCCGGCCACCTTGATCAGCGGTGCCCCAGTTGATCGCATTGCGCGTAGCGTACGTAGAGAAATACGGCTCGCCGCTATCGTCGATGTTCACCACCAGCGGCACGCGACCGTGCGAGATTGCCTGGCGCACCATGCGGAAGAACAGTTGCTTTAAGCCGAAGCCGTCAGCTGTGGCGTTGTCCTCGAGCCCCCTTAAGCGGGCGGGAAGCTCGATCTCGGGGATGAGTCGAGAAACCAGCCCCATCATCGAACGCAGCGAGTCGCGCACCCAGTGCTCGTACTGAGCCCGGTTCGTGTAGTTCTGGTAGAGATACCTGTTGCCGGTGGCGTCCAGCTTTTCAGCCTCCACCATTCCGCTGGGCTTTGGGAGGTTTCGCTCATTACGCTTCACGGCGCACTCACCTTCGAGCGCGTCGTCCATCATTTCCCACTCGGCGATATGCGCGTCGTAGTCGGGGTTTGTCGATTGCACTGGCATCAGGCCAAGCCTCCAATTCGGCGTGTTCCGCCTGTGCGTTTGCGTCGGCCCATCGACACGGCGAAGTAGCGGAAGGCGTCCGCGCCGTGTGATGACCAGTCGTGAAGTGGTTTGTCTTTCCAGCAACCCCGCTTGTCGTCCCACTCCTTGCGGTAGTTTTCTAGGCAGGAAATGCCCAGCTCGCATTTGGATTCGTCGAACGCGCAGTTCGGGAGTATTTCCCGGACATGCTCAATGCCCTCGTCGATACCGATCTTCGGGACAACGCTGAACTTGATGCTGTATTTCTGGCCGTCGATCTCGTAGCCCTCGCGGGCGATCTCGCGCCGGGTCTTGCCATCGCTACCGAACTCTCGATTGTCGATGTCGTGAGGCCCCCAGTGATCGCCATATGTGTATTTGCGATCCTTGAGCACCTTCATATAGTGCCTAAGGCCCTCCCCACTGTTCTCGTAGAAGTCGATGACGTGATATTCCTCACCGACAATCCGAACAAACCAGATAGCCGTTGAGTCGCCAACACCAATATCCCAAATCGTATGCACCGGAAGATGGCTGTTGTCCGGTAGCGCGCCTATCCGCTGCGCGCCGTAAAGCTTTGTGAACTGCTTGGCGTAGTAAGCGCCCTCGATTGACTGCTGGAAGGCTTCCGCAGGCAAAGACGGGTACTCTCGCTTCATGTCGTCGCCGAGCGTCTTCTCCTTGGCCGCATACCAGGAGCGTTGCCCGTCATCTGTGACGATTCCGTGTTTGGTGTGCAGTTCCTTGAAGTAGTCGGTCAGGCGCTGCGGGATCACAACCTCAGTCGGGTCAAGGCTGTAGGCCTTGTTGTTCCACCAACTGAAGAAAAAGAATTTCCAGTCGAGCAGGCCCAGCGGAACGCCGGCCAGTTTCTGGCGCTCCGCCGACTGGCTGTAATCAAAGAAATAGCCAGCCCTGCCTTCTGCCGTCGACTCGATAGTGACGAAACACTCAGCAGCGACAGCCTCGAAAGCACCGGTGACGATCTCCCGTGCCTTGTGCGGGAACTTGGCGCAGATCTTCCCGAACTCGGATACGTGCAGGTAGCGCAGCGTGCCACCCCGAAACGAGGTACTGACGTACAGCGAACCGCCCTTGCTAAACACCAACTCACCGGCGGCGTCATTTCGTGCCGGGTTGGCAGCACGCAGCTCTTTCGGCAGGTTGTCGTAGGCGTACTTGACCTTCTCCCGGAACAGGCGCTTAGCGTCGTTCAGTGTGTGAGCGATCAAAGCGCACTTCGCAGCTTCGAACAGCGCTGCATCCAACTGGACGATGCACACCAGCGTCGTGAAGCCCAGCTGACGAGCCTTCAGGATGATGTTCCGGGTATGCATCCCCTGAAAGTAATCAATCTGCTCCTGCGTCATGCGGAAGCGAACCTTCTTCCCTTGCTTATCCGTGATGAAGTAGAGATTGTTCAGCCGCCAGAATCGGTCCCGAAGCAGTTTCATATGCTCGGGCTTCATGTCAGGCGTCCTGTGTTAGTTCATCCATCATCTTAGAGATCTCGTCGGCGTCGTCCGTCTTCTCCTTCTCGTCCAAGCTGAATGCCTGGCGCTCCAGCACCTGGAGGTTCTTCATCGCCGAGGACAGCTGAAACAGTGTTTTGGAATTGCTGGGTAGCGCTACAGCAGCGAGCATCGAGGCCCGGCGCATGCCGTTGTTATCCTCGCTTGTCTCGTCGATGATCGCGTCTTCGATCTCTTCGCGGCGCTGAATGGTAGTAAGCAGATCATCCATTAGCAGGTTCGCAAGGTTCGTGGCTTTGCGAATATCTCGGCGATGGCTGCGAACCACCCGAGCGCCTTCCTCTGCGGCTTCCTCGATGATCTCGGCGTCAAGTTCGCAGTTCGCGCCTTGGTCGTTGCGAACCTCACCGCGAACCAGCTTGCTGCGAACCTCTTTACGCACCTGATCAGAGAGGTCTCTCGCCCACCCTTGAACCTTGGCTTTCTTTCGAATTGCGGTGTCGCTCACGCCTTGGCGCTCAGCGATAGTTCTGATGGAAAGTGACCCCGCCCGGTAGGCGCGCTCAATTGCCTCCCAGTCGGGTTGCTTGATTGTCATGAGCTAACTCTGATACTTGAAATGATGGCGGGATGCCGGTATTGATGGCGACTTCAAAAAGTAAGGAAGCTAATCCCCATGCTATCCATCAAAGCCAGCTCACTCTTCGTATGCCTTCTGGGCGCTACCGCAATCGCCGGATGCACCGTAGGTCCCCAGTCAACATGGACCAACTTAGGACCTGGTGGAATAGCAACCAAACGCAGCCAAATCGCCTGCTATACAGACGCAAACATCATCGACGGAAAGCGAGTGGAAGGCACATTGTGCGCGTTTCCAACATCAGGATTCCTGAGCGACGGTGAACCAACCATTATCGCCAGGATGGGCTATGGGCAGAAATACACTTTGGAGTTCAGCAAGACCCTTGCAGGGTTTGAACTACCATTTGAGGACAAGAAGGGAGTTCTGAAATGCGATCCTATGAAGACTGAGCCAGGCAGGACAATACCTGAGAGCTTTTGCACTCTCACGGTCAACGGTCAAAAATTGGTCAGCGCTAAGATACTTTTCGGTGGAATGTGACAGCCACCCGTGCCGCCCTCCCTGCGGCACACCTACCCCTCCGCGTTATCCAGCAGCACATCAATCAGCTTCTGCTCACCTAAGCGCATCGCACCCAGACATTGCAGGTCGTCGCACTTAGGGCCAAGGCCGAACACGGTCACCTCTCCCTTCGCGCCGATCAGCGTCAAGGCACCTACAGTGCATTCGGGATGCACACCGGCGTCAAGGTCATCGGCGATCTTACGTAGGGTCTTGGCGGCGTCGCGCCAATCCTCTCGTTTGAACTCCAGAACCTTGACGGTCATTCGGTCACCATCTGGTGCGTCTGTGCGTGAGCGTGACCGTGGAGCAACCCAACGATCAGGCCTTGGGGCAACCCGGCGTTCTTGGCGGCGTCCACGGCATCTGCAATGGCCTTGTCCAGTGCGGTCACAGCATCGTTGATGTCTGGACTCATCGGGAGGGCGTGCCGCAGGCGGATTACGTTGCTCATCCGCCCCCCCCAATACTGATATGAGTGCCAATCCAGATGGCACCCTCAATGACTCCCCAGCCAACCACGGCACAGGTGACCGCGCCGATGACAAAGGCTCCGGTCATATTTGGCAACTGGCTCATGCGAACCCTCATAATTGCGCGCCGCAATTTGGCGCATCTGAAAACGTGGCGCGGATTTACGATTGGGATAAACTAGGTCAAAACCGATAAAGCAGAGCCCCTGCTAAGCTCGCAACCAAAAAAAGAGAAGCCGATGCCAATTGATGCAGCAACCGCAATGGCTAGGGCAAGAGACAATTTCAAGTATCTGGCTGAAGCAAAAGATGATGCTCACCTCGCCAAGCTAAAGGGAGGCGCTTGCGGCTATAACCAGTCACTTTTGATAGCCGGCCTGATCAGCCCCAAGCAATTGGATCAACTGAACAGAGAGCTCGATGAAGCCTGTCTGGCTTACAAATCACCCTTAGCTTGAATCAAATGATTCGCCCTGTCCGCAGACAATCAACGCTGCTGGATAGATTACGATTGAGCACGTTCATCAAGTGCCTGGTCGGCAAACTTTTAGAGAAGATGCACATGCCAGCAGACACAGAGTTCGCGATGACCGCAGCCCGCATAAACTTCGGGCGCTTGGCTTCAGCCGTAAGCAAGTCGGATCGTGAGAACCTGACGAACGATGCTCACCGTTTTAACCAAACATTGTTGGATGCTGGCTTTATCAGCCGCGAGCAATTTAAGCAGTTGAACTCTGAGCTTGAGCGGGCCTTCAGGGCTCATATCCCGCATTGACCTTTTACGTTTACTTGCTCTGGCTGCGAACGATCTGGGCGTCCACCTGGTCAGCGCAGGTATCCAGCAATTTGATCGCCTTGTCTTTGAGCTCCCACACATCACCGTTGAGGCGAAGGTCGGCCTGGTCTTGTTCAACGCGCTCGCAGGGGATCAACTCGGGCGCTTCAATTCTTACCGCTTGGGTTTTTGTTACTACTGCCGGCTTTGCCGCGCAGCCCGTCAGGTAAAGGCTGATTAGCCCAGTCACGAACAGGCTTGCTGCTGCGCTTGAGTTCTTCAAAGTCTTTCCTCGCCTTCTCGGCTTTCTTCTCGCTGGCCTTGATTCGCTTGGCCAAGTCGGATGTGTACGCGGCGTTGCGCAGCGCTTCGGCGCGCAAAGTTGTGATAGTGGCCTGGCTCTCGGCATTGGCGGCGAATGCTTTGGACTTCTCGCCAGCTTCGAATGCCACCTCCCCGCGAAGGGCTATGACACGCGACTGCTGTATGCCCACCAGTAGCAGGCCGACCAAAGCGATGATGATTGCTGCTGCGAAGGCCTTCATGCTGAATCCGCCTTGCGACCCAGGAAGCGGGTCACCATCTCGCGAATAGCAGTCACCCCGAGGAACCCAATAGTCCCTCCAGCAGCAACAGAAAGACTTGGCGGCCAAGCCATCCATTCGATCACGCTTGAAGCAACCAAGCTTAGCGACCCACAGATCAGTGCTTCAAACACGATCCGGCGCTTGCTCGTTTCTTTCGCGTCATACATGACACGCAATAGTGAGACGGTGATGGACATGATCACGCCCTGCCAGAGCGGATTGCTCAACGCCAGCCAGATCTTGGCCCAGGTGTCTGGCTTATCAGGCATGTTTGGCATCCGGGTTACTCCCTCTCGGGGAGATTGATAAATCCAGCCCCGGCAGCACTCCCAGCCATAGCGAAGGGTGTGGCGGGGCCGAAAAAGAAAAGCCCCGCACTTGGCGAGGCTTGGAGAAATACGTAGCGGCTATGTCGATCGGGCGAACGAGTTCCACTCTTCAATGGCGCCGTCGGCCGCAGACTTATGCTTCCGAATAGCGTCTTGCTGCTCCTCTACGAAGTCAGTGATGCAGGATTTGTACTCCTCCACCTCGGCGTTAAATTGATCACGCTCGTTCTGGTCTTCAACTTCGTATGGAACACTTGGCTGGCTGCAGTCATGTGAAGGCTCGATTGTGTCGGCAAACGCCAAAGGCGAAAGCAACATTCCGAGAAGTAAGATAGCTCGCATCGTTCCTTGCCTCACATGAAAAAGCCCGACTTCATGCCGGGCTTTACTGTACAACCTCAACGCGCAAGATCGACAGGATAGGTAAATAATCTCTCACTTTCTCACTCATTGCAATAGCGATTTGCTACGCAGCGCAACTTTCGATTAATCCCTCTGCGTCGAGCAGTTCCTGAGCGGCAGTGAGCGCCTCGTTCACTTGGTCATCCAGCGTCTTACGGATCCCTGAGCGCCACCGGTACCGAGTTGATTCTGGCTTGCCGTCGTTATCCCAGTTGGTGATGTCGTACCAAGCTGCCGGCAGCACTGCGGCAGAACGCTTGCCCTCGGCTCCGGCAACTTGAGGGATGGCCCAGGTCAGCACCGCGCATTCCCGGAAGCGTTTCGGCGCAGGGGTGCGCACCGAGTTGAGCAGTTCCAATATCGCGCCGTGCTTACGCTCTTCGTGGGTCGAGTATTTCGCTACCAGGGCACGCCAGTGCGCTGCGCTCAACGCCTTATGCAGCCGACCGAACACCCAGCAGTCCTGGAGAAACGCCGCCTCCTTGCCGACGATCTCCCCCTTCTGTTTGGCACACTGAACCTTGGGCTCAAAGTCGCAGCCGCCAGCGGAAGTGATGGTCTCGGCCGCAAGGGCTCGAACTACTGCTGAAACAACGTTGCGATAGGTCATGCTGTAGCCCTCGGCCAGATGTTCAAGCCTTCTTTTTCGCCACCGTCGTAGCAACTACGCGCCCGATTGTGTCGGTCATTCCAGCGCTCAATAGCAATTCGCATCACATCAGCCACCTCGAGGTCATAGATATGCTCGAATGTGCCGAGCGAGCATGTGTTGATGTCCGGGCCTTGTGCGCCGCATTCATGACACCAAACATGCGCCTCGTACGCCTCGTCGAAATCTTCATTCTGCTTGCGCTCCTCGAACACCTCTTCCTGGGTAATCCAGTTGCGCGCAATGACGCACGGCGGCCCTTCGCAGAATGGGCAGGGATTCATCTTGATTGGTTCGATCATGCTGCCAGCCCCTTTTTCAATTCTCTGGTCTTTGCCCGGTAATCGGCAGTCATCGCCTTCAATTCTGCGACGGTATATTTCTTCGCCTCGTGCGGCCCCTCAAGCCACTCAACTGCCTCGGCGCCGATGCGCTTCAACAGCTCGATGCGGTAATTCACGATGTTCCCGGAGAGCCGGGTGTTGCACGGCGAGCACTGGCGGTGGCAGTTCATCGGCTCGAAGCGCAAGGCCGGATTGCTCCCCACGGTCCGGTAATGGCCGGCGTCGTACTTGCCCTCGTGGTGCCGGCCGCAGCTCACGCATGGCAGTGCCGCATCACGGGCGCGCACCCAAGCATTGAAGGCCTGTTGCGTGTCCTTGAGGTGATCCGCCCTGCTCTTAAGCTTCTCCTTGCGGACCTTGATTTCCTTACGCTCGACGTCGGCCAGCGCCTTGCGCGCCTTCGGCTCATGCCTTGGCGCGTCGATCATTGCGCACGCCGGGCTGCATACCGCCTGCCCCATGCGAGAAGGCACGAATGAGGCCCTGCACGCTTCGACGCGGCACTTCTTCGGCTTGGGCTGTTTGCGCTCGATGGTCATGCAGCCTCCTTGAATGCTTCGAACTCAGCCATTTCGGTTAAACGCTCTTCGGTAAGGGTGGGCCAGTCATGCAGCACCAGGTATGCGCAGCACTGGCGCCAAAAATCTTGGAATGTCTCCTCCCCCATCGAATCGTAGGAAAGGCTGCGTGGAGTCTTGCGGGTGAGCTGGCCCAGGCCAGGGATGTCAAACGCCTCCTCGTCGCAGTACACGCCCGATTCCAACTGCAGGGCCTTGATAGCGTCGTGGGACTGCTTGCCAGAGAACCGGTCGATGTTCTGGCTCAGCACCCGGCCCAAGCCGTGGACCAAGCCGTTGAAACGTGGGTTGCGGGGCTGCTTGAGGTCGGCGCGGATCTTCGTATTGATCCGGAAATCCCGTTCCCGAAGGATCGACCGGTCAGCATCGGAGGACGGCACGAACGCTGCGACCTCTTTTCCGGTCATTGGATCAACCAGGCGGCGCAGCACCAGGTAAACAGGCATTAAGCGGGGCTTTGCTGGCTTACCCATGAGCGGTCTCCACACCTTGCGCGGCCCTAATCGCTTCCCGAGCTTTTCGCTTACGCAGGTACGTATCAATGCGATCAGCCTGCGCACTCTTGAGGCGTTGTCGCACTTGTCGAACTTTCGCGGCATCGACAATCTGGCGAACTTCGGCAAGTTTTTCTCGAATGCCGGGAGAAGGCTCTACGACCGATCCAGTGAGAAGACCAGCGATTGCCTGTCCGTCGTTAGTGATCGGAGCTATTCGAAGATCCGCCAAATATTTTTCTCCGGCCTGCTCATTAATCAGTTGCATGCGAACTGCTGATTCAATAGCCACTACTCTCCGCAGCGGATCATGACCAAGTGATACGTTCCAAGTCGTAGGTACAGCCTCAGCCCGGGCGTTAGTGATCAGCCGTTCATAAGCGCTAATGAACGCCATGCGGGCACCCACTTTGTCGCCGGCATCGAGGACAGGTTTCGCAGCCGCCAGGGCCAACCGGATTTCGTCGGTAAGCACCACGGTTTCAAACTCATCATTGGTGGTCATAGCGATGGCCCAGGCCTCGTCCTTGCCCGGGCGGCCATCGGAGGACTGGACGCGTTGCAGGATGTCCGCCATTGCCAGCTTGCCCTTCACCTCGAAGCGGCAGGCCTTCAACGCGGCTTTGACGACCGGCACCGGGTAGGCGCAAAGATCTTCAGCCATCATCGCAGCGGTACCGGGGTTCATTTCCTGGCCCATGGCCTCGGCGGTGGCGCAGATGGCGGCGGCCAGCCCGGCAACCTGCTGGTCATTCATTTCAAAGGTATTCATTGCGGTCACCTGCTTGGCGTTTGGCCAGAACCATCTGAGCGGCCTGCTCTGCTGCTGAGTGGTTCGCCTCTGTCCGCTCCATCTGGCGGGCGGTTGTCCCGTTGATGCGCTGCCCGGTCACCCACTGGGTGTGATAACTCTCGGCGTTGGCCAGCAGCTCGTTGAGGCTGTGGCACTTGCGCAGAACTGCGGCATCGTTGGTTTTCAGGTAATGCGCGGCGACGTGGTGAGCGACATCAGCGCCGAGGCGGTCGACCAATTGGCCGAGCTGACCACCAACCTTGGCGTTCCAAACAGGCCATGCGCCGAGGTAGCGCTTGCGGTAAGCCATGGCGTAGTTCGCCCAGACCTTGAAGGTTTTGCAGGTCTGGTCTTTGGGGCCAGGCATGTCGGCGGGGATCTCGACCCGTGGAGCGTCGGTACGATCAACCACCAGCACCAAGCCGTGGGACTGAGCCGGCACAACCGCGGCGGGAGCCGGGGGTGTAATTGGTTCAATGACCGGTTCCATGACTGGTTCAAGAGAGTTACTGATTCTGGGTGCAGCTGCTGCACTACCCCCTGGTGCAGGAGATTCACTAGGGGGTGAACCTGCTGCACTACCCGGGTGAATCTTCTGCGCTACCCCTGGTGCAGGAGGTGCACCACCCCCGTCGAGGGTGAGGAAGTAAACGTTCGACGAATTCCCCTTCGGACCACCCTTCCGGATTTCCTTGCGCAACAGTCCCGCCTCACACAGAGCGGTGATGTGGTTCATGACAGAACGCTTGCTGATCTCGCACTGGTCAGCAATGTGCTGATAGGAGGGCCAGCACTCGCCTACGTCGCTGGCGTTGTCGGCCAACTTGATCAGCACCAGCTTGCGCAGCGGATTACCAACGCGAAGCTTCATTGCGGCAACCATAAGGCCCATGCTCATGCTGCACCTCCGGCGAACGCGCGGAAATCAATCGTCCGCACGCCCTTCCAGCTATTGCAGGACATGCAAAGGGTCTGGAGATTGCCCAAAGAAGCCTCTCCACCTTGGCTTTCAGGTACGACGTGATCAGCCCTCAAGCGCATCAGCACCGAGCAGCCACAGCGCAAGCACGCGTGGCCGTCGCGGGCGAACACCAGAGCACGCAAGCCAGAAGGGATTGGTTTCTTTTTTGTCCTGCGCCGGGGCGGGAGGACCGGCGGTTGGTGCGCGGTGACGTGGCCCATACGGTCCGGGTTCCACTCACAGCCTTTTTCGGTGAGTCGGAATGCTTCAGGGCGAAGCTCAATCAAACCGGCCTCTTCCAGGGCCTTCAGCATGCGGTAAGCGGTGTCTGGCTTGTCAGTGAGCAGCGGTAGCTCCTCAGTGATCTTGGCCTTGCTCAGCGCGAAGAAGATCCCGTCATCAGTCTTGATTGGCTTGGCCCAGCTCGGGCAGCCGTAGACGAACGCGAACAGCAAGGCCTGCTGAGAATTCAGCCCCCACTCCAGCGCCTTCACTTGATTAATCGTGACGGTGTATTGCATGTCAGGCCGCCGAATAGACTGTATGCGAGCTATTGCGCGCCACGTTTTCAGATTGCGAAAAGCGTGGCGCGAGATTGGTGGGGCTATTGATCGTTTGAATGGCTTGGTGCATGATTCGCTCCACAAGTTTGTTGCTGTTGAAAGAGCTGGGATTGCGCCCCGGCTTTTTTATGTCTGAAATTCAGGCTGCTTTCACCGACTGCTTGAACACTTCCAAGCTGACGATCACTTCCTCAGCCTCCTTGAGTAGTTCGGACTTCTCGCGATTGCATACGCGGCCATCGGCCTGGGCGTCGAACGCGAGGCGCGTAACGTCAGCCAGGTCGGCGTGCAAGCGCAGCAACGCGGAGTTGAGGTTGATGCCCTCGGGCTTGTCCTTCGGTACTAGGTCGAAGCCGAAAGCCTCGGCCCAGGCCTTAAGCGGGCGAAAGTCCTGGGTGAACTTCATGATTCGGTGCAGTTCCTGGACGTTCAGCTTGTGGCTGTCGTAATCAGGGTTCGCCTTTTGGGAAAGCAGCGTCTTTGAAGAGAAGCTGGCCCCCTCCGCAATCCGCCCTGCCCCGTGGTCGTCAACCACGTCATAGATCGCCTTCATCAACTCCTGCATGTAACACCTCGAAATTTTTTACGTGGCGCCCTGCAGGTGCAGAGGCGATCATTTGGTCAATGGAACGGCGGATAGGGATGTTAGGCGGCGCCGCGCAGGACTTTGTGCGCAAGGTCGAGAAGATCGGGGCGGAGACCTGCGATGGTGATCTCGCCGCCAGATGCGTCTTGAAGGCGCTCCGCCAGATCGGCCGAGGCCTTTCGGTGACCACCTGCCAACTGCCAGAGGTGGCCTACCGTCGTCGTAGCAGCGGCTGCTACGGACTGACGCCGTTCGTTTGAAGCGCTGGCGAGCCAGTCACGCAGATGGTCATTCATTGGATCTCTCCTTATACATGGAAGAAATTTAGCTCATGGCTAATTTTGTAGCAAGGAATATTTAGCTTTGAGCACATTTAGCATTGAGCTAAACGCTGGCATTCTTGCCCGCATGGATATTTATGCGATTCGCAAGCAGAAACTCATCAGCCTCATAGGAACCCAGCGGAAAGGCGCATGCGCCGAGCGCTGGGGAATGGCCCCTGCGCACCTGAGTCAGATTCTGTCGGACAAGACTGCGAAGAACCTTGGGGACGATGTTGCGCGGCGAATTGAGACTATCGAGAAACTGCCGAGGGGTTGGTTTGACTCCATCTCTGCCGAGGGGGCGACATCTCTAAATAGCGGAGACGCGGAAGGCGAGGCATCGACGCAGAGCGCGGCCGACCAAGTAAGACAAATGCTTGCGAAGGTCAGCGGTTTGACGAGTGCCGCTCGCGACAGGATTATCGCGGCGGCTGACGAGACGAGTAACGTCATAACCGTCGACCTCTCCCGCCCTGGCCAGGTCGGCGATGAGGTGTGGATTGCGCACTACGACGTGCGCGCGGCTATGGGTGGCGGACAGATCCCGCACGAATATCCGGAAATGCTCCAGGACATAAGGGTCAGCCCCAAGCACCTACGTGACCTGGGCGTAACCTTCAAAGAGCACTTCCACCTCAAGATGATCACCGGCTGGGGTCAGTCGATGGCTCCAACGATCAAGGATCGCGACCCGCTACTGGTCGACATTACGATCCGAGAGTTCACGGGGGACGGGATCTACCTGTTCTCCCACGACGACATGCTTTACGTGAAGCGCTTGCAAAAGAAAGGCAAGGATCGCTTCAAGATGATCTCGGATAACAAGCATCATGATCCCGAGGATATCCGAGTGGATGACACCTATATTTTGGCTCGGGTGCTACTGGTGTGGAACGCTAGCTTGGTTTAGCTATATTCCGACCGTAAATAGGCTTTAATCCTAAACGGGAAAAACCGAACAATTTCTCAATGAAAGCGAGCGATGATCATGGACGAAGAAGTCCCACCTGATAAGCCAATGACTCCAGAGGTTTCGAAATTTCTAGATGGAAATGTTAGCTATTTGGCTTTGAGTCAAATGACCTCGCCGTTGCGAGACGCTGAGATCGTTCTTACATCAGTTCTAATAGATACACTCGTAGCGCTCCGCTCGCTTCCTCTTGAAGGTGAGGGCAAAGAGCGGGTAGACCGCGCGTGGGAAAAATTAAATGAAGTCTTCCTCCCCATGGATCTTTTGGAGGAGCGTACGGCGCGAATATTCAGTGGCCGTCACCCCTGGGATAAATCTGGAGACGAAAAAGAATGAGTGACACGATTCGCTACCTGCGCGAGGATTACAGACAACACAACCTTTCATCCAGCGAGGACTCAAAGAAAGGTGGGGGTGGATCAGAGCCACCAGGAGGGGACAAATTGGAAAAACGAGTCGAGACGCTAGAGCAAGGCCTAAAAAGTATAGAAATCAGTCTTGGACGGATTGAGACAGCGTTGGATGGCCTACGGACAAATGTGTTTCCAAATCTAGCCACAAAAGCGGATTTGGCGAATGACATGGGGACCGTCAACCAAAGCGTGGCTAATTTCAGAACTGACCTTACGCGCGTCGAGGGATCAATGATCAAATGGTTCATCGCTACTGCATTTCTCCTGTCTGGCGGAGTCGGAGCAGCCGCTTTTGGATTAGCTAGATCATTGCCTCACTAAAAAAGCCCGCTTCGGCGGGCTTTTTCATGGCCTTTAGAACGGCGCCGGCTCTTCTTCCCGCTCAAATGCAGCCTCTCCCCTCCCCGCCACTTCGACCTCCTGCTGTTCCCACCTCACACTCACGCTGCCGTCGTCATTGAGCGTCAGCTCAAGCTCGTCGGTCGCGGCGATCACGCCCAACACCTCTTCCCATTCCCTATCACCGTCCGTGTCCAGGCGATGGATCGTCACCCAGCGCTGCGCCTGCGCCACCGGGTGATTGATCATCGATGAGACGCGCAACGCAAGGCGCTCCATACCGCTCATTTCCTGCGGTGTTGCCAGTGCCGCCTGATTCTTTGCCATGAAATCCCCCTAAATAATTACTGTATATTCATACAGCTAATAGAAAAATCATAGCTCACTGCTAACTGGCGCGTAAAGGGTTTATGGACCTCAGATATCGGCCCGGTGAGAGTTGGCAGATCGTGACAATTTCGCCTACCGCTAAATATTTAGCTTGGAGCTATTGACGTAATTTTAGCTTAAGGCTAAATTTACGCCATCGCAGCGACACACAGCCACTGCGAAGGGCCTCACAGCCCACCGCTCTTTGGTTACACCCCTTGCCGGATCACCACCGGCCCAGATTCAAAGGCAGCGATGAACCGGCCTTAACGGTTCAGAGGGTTGGCAACTGACCCGGGCGTGCAGCGTAAATCGCCAAGAACAGTTATCCAGCGGGAGAACAAGCCGAAAGGCCCGCGGCTGGAGTGACATTTGATTCAAGCCGGTGATCGACGCCAGTAGCGGGTCACGGCGGAAAGCATCACTGAGCAGCCTTCTCGCGAGGGCTGCTTGGGATGACAACCGAGGGCAAGACGATGAACAAAGTAATTCACATCACAGGGCGTGGTGAGCTGCAGGTATTTGCGGACGAGAGCCTGGCCGCCTGCATTCGAGAGGCGAACAGGCTCAACGCTGAACGTGGACTCACCAGCGGCGTGCGCGTCGTTGAGAGCGAAGACGGCCATCGAATGACGGCGGCTGACTGCAAGGCTGCGGCGTGACGGACCTTTTCACTGATGCACCTGGAGACGGGTGCATTGGGAAAACAACCGGAGCAAAACGAGATGGTAATCATCGAAGACGACTTCACAAGCGGCGCACAGGTGAGCATGCAGATGGACAAAGAGGCGGGTGAGCTATTTGTGTTCCATTGCCCCGCTGGTCAAGGCTGCAAAGTCAGCAAGTGGCCTCTCGATAGCTATCACATGCCAATCGCTGTGGCTCATTACGAACAATGCTGCGAGCTGGAACGTGCCGTCTGAACAACCAGCGACAACGACAGCCTGTCGCAAACTGCCCGATGCCCTGGTACTCCCCAGCGCCAGGCTGCATCGGAGTGTGAACTGAGTACCGCCGGCCAGCGCGAGAGCAAAGGCAGACAAACGTCATGCAGTTCACACCCCGATGCGGATGAATGCCCGGGCTGACGGGCATGTGTAAGACCTGAGGGATCGCGGGAATCGTGGCCGGTAGAGTAAGTAAGCGCCCTGATGGCCACGGCGAGTCCAAGAATAAGCGGCTGAAACCTTCGCCCCGGTGAAACTCCGGTGTCACTAAGGCCGCTAATAGCCATGCCGGGATCAGCTCCGGCCATCTGCCCCCTCCCCACCTCTATTACGTCAGCACTCCTCCCCCGCGCCCATCGGCTACCAGCGGGAGGAATGAGTGTTGACGAATACAGGTGAACCAAATCCACGGTGCAAATCATGAGCGAGCACACAAGAGGCCCTCTGGAGTTTTCCAGCGCAGGGTTCGGCAGCAAATCCGGCATCACGGTTGACGAGTATTTCATCCGACGTCCCGAAGATGATGTCGCTGTTGCGGCTGATGTCATCGACCCTGAAACAGGTGCGCCATCCGAGAGCAACGCCCGCCGCCTTGTAGCGTGCTGGAACGCCTGCCAGAACATTGCGACCGACGCCATCGAGTCAGGCTCGCTTGATTTGTTCCAGCTTCAACTCGACCGAATGGTGCTAACGCAGCAGCGCGACGAGCTGCTGAGCATTGCGCGTCGCTGGGCAGCGATAGATGCGCAATGGCATCCAGATCGCTACGAAAGCGAAAAGGCTGAGTTGCTGATTAATACCAAAGCTGCCATCGCCAAAGCCACCGCCTAACCCCAAACACTGGAGGTTGCCATGCATAACTGTACTGAAACTCAAGCGGTGTGCCGAGGATGCAGCCTCAAGTTGCGCGGCTCGCCATCTTGGAAAGGCGGCCTCGCCTATCACCCTGAGCCGAAAGGTCAAGTCTACCAATGCCACTACGGCGGCTGGGTTTGCTCGCGCCGCTGCGACATCCGCGCGTGCGTTGAACTGGAAGGAACGATGCCAGGCTGCGGTGGCGTGAACGGCTACGAGCGGCTTTCCATCTACGCAAAAGAGAGCATCGAACGCCATTGGCCGGAGGCAGCATGAACCAAAGTCAGCACGCTTACTGCGACGTAGCGCTCGCAATCAACCAGCGCCGCAATATGGCCTTGGCGCTTTGCCTTGGCCTGGTCCGCTCCAGTGCACCGAAGACCTCGCCGCTGTTTCGGGTGATCCCGGCCGGCAATGAATTCTTCCACGTCGTCGACTCGTCCACCGGCAAGGTGAAGGGGTTCCGTCGCAATCACAACGAAGCCTGCGCCCTCGCCCAGCGCTTGGAGACTCGCCATGCCAACCAGCTACGCGGATAGCGCCCAGGCCAGGGAATCCGATAGGCGCTGGGATTTACCGAACTTTGGGAAGGCAAACCACGTCGAGCTGTTTCACGAATACACAGCAGACGACTTGGCAGAGCGCGAGGCTCGGCGCATCAAAGAGCGCGCCAGCCTCAAGCTGCGCATCGGTGCCGTCATGGCTCAGATGGAGCTTATCTGCCCGCCAGTAGGAGGTTCCGAATGAACGTCGCACAGCGAGATCATCAGAACGCTGTGAGCTGGATTGAGGGCGAGATCGACAACATGATTCACGACCTGGGCAAGGCCAATGCCAGCGCGGCGGCAACATCCTGCGTCACCTTGGCCTTCATGCTGCGGGTTATCGACGACACTGAACATCGCTACTTCCGGGCGCGCATCGACAAAATTTACGCCGACTACAACGCCTCTATCGTTTCCGCCGCTTAACGGCACAACCCCACCACAACACTTCAATGCTGCGCCAGGCGCGGCGAGGGATCGTCATGTCCACCAATCCTAAAAAAGCACCCGCACAAGAATC
Source organism: Pseudomonas kitaguniensis (assembly GCF_049199985.1). Lineage (NCBI taxonomy): Bacteria > Pseudomonadati > Pseudomonadota > Gammaproteobacteria > Pseudomonadales > Pseudomonadaceae > Pseudomonas > Pseudomonas kitaguniensis. Next base: position 164,769 of record NZ_JBLZPT010000005.1, on the reverse strand, counting down.
GCTCGAAATGAGCGAAACGGAAGAATCCAAGAAGTCCATTACCCCTGCTGTCGCCGTCACCGACATCGCGGAGTATCGGCCGCACGAGGAGCAAATCGTTCGCCTGGAAACAACTTACGCGAAGCTGGTCGTTGACTGCTCGACGAGCGAAGGCTTGGCGAGCGCGAAGGAAGTTCGCGTCGATATCCGCGATGTGCGCTACGCCCTGGATAAGACCACCAAAACCGCATTGGTGCCTTATCAGCAAAAGGTCAAAGAAGCTCAGGCTCGCGTCAACCAAGTTAAAGAGTTCGGTGAAACGCTCAAGACTCGTGTGCTGGCGATTGAAGAGCCTGTCGATGAAGCGATCAAGGCGGAAGAAAAGCGTATCGCCGACGCGAAGGCCGAGCGCGAGCGTGTCGAGGCTGAGCGTGTCGAAGCCATCCGGGCCAAGATTACCCGATTCAGCTCTGTCGCTGCCGCATACGCAAGCCGCAGCGCTACCGACGTCTCAAGCGTTCTCCAGAATGTCAAAGACTCGGTAATTCTGCCCGAGGAATACGGCGAGTTTGAAGCCGAAGGCACCATCGCTCGCGACAACGCCATTGAACAATTGGAAGCGCTACACAAGGCTGCAATTGACCGTGAGGAAGCTGCTGCCAAGCTGCTGGCCCAGCAGAAAGAGCTGGACGAGCTGCGCGAAAAGCAGCGCAAAGCCGACGCCGAAGCTGAAGAATTGCGCAGGCAGCGAGCCGAGGAAGATCGTCTGCGCTTGAAAAAGCAGCAGGACGAACTGGACCAGCAGCGCCGCGACATGGAAGCCCAGCAACGCCAACAGCGCGAGCAACAGGAAGAACAGCAGCGCCAGCAGCGCGAACGCGACGCGCAGTATCAGCGTGACCAGGAAGAGCTGGCCCGTCTGCGCGCCCAAGCTGCCGCACCGGCCCCGGTCATCGCTACGACTCCTGACTTGATCGCGACGAAGGCCGATGTCGCACCAGTCAGCGCACAGGCGACCAGCGCTGAACAGGACGATTTGACTACGACCGCGCCCGCAGTTGACGACATTGTCGAAGTTGTAGCGCTGGGCTTTGACGTCGACCTCGAAACTGCTCGCGCCTGGCTTCGCGCCATCAGCTTTTAACCACCCTTTCCATCTCACGGCCAGCACACATCGTGCTGGTCACGGAGAGCGCTATGACCGATACAGACACCCAAGCACAAACAGGCCTCGCGACCTATCACGATCCTTCGCACAACGCCGCAGCGCTCATTCTTGACCCAGGCACCATGCGTTCAATGAGCGACCTCGCGCTTATGATGTCGAAGGGCGTAACCACCGTTCCGAAACATCTGAAGGGCAATCAAGCAGATTGCATGGCGGTGGTACTTCAAGCCATGCAATGGCAAATGAATCCCTTTGCCGTGGCGCAGAAGACGTTCATCGTCAACGGCGGCGCGTTGAGCTACGAGGCGCAGCTCGTCAACGCAGTGATTACCGCCAAGGCGCCAGTCAAAGGCAGGCTGAACTTTGAATGGTTCGGAGCCTGGGAAAACGTTATCGGGAAAATGCGTGAGGTCACCAGCAAATCCAAGAAAGACGAGGACACTGGTGAATTCAAAAAATACCGCGTTCCGGCCTGGAGCTTTGACGACGAAAAAGGGCTCGGCATCAAGGTTTGGGCTACGTTCCGGGGAGAAGACGAGCCGCGCACCTTGGAACTTCTACTGACTCAAGTCCGCACCCGCAACTCTACGCTTTGGGCGGAAGATCCCAAGCAGCAAATCGCCTACCTGGTTACCAAGAAATGGGCGCGCCTCTTCTGCCCTGACGTAATCCTTGGCGTTTACACCCCCGACGAATTTGAAGATTCGTATGGTGGGGAGATCGACATCACCCCCGCCAAACAGACCGCGAACAACGCTGCAGCTGCCGGTGTGTCGTTTGGCCCGAAATCCCCCTCGCCAGAAATCGACGGAGTATTCGCGGAACTGCTGTCCGTTGCTAAGCGCCAGGACATCGACGCCTACGCAGCAGCTTGGGCAGGCCTCAAGCCGAAGCAGCGCGCAGCAATCGGCCTGGAGTGCCATGAAGCACTCAAGAGCATGGCGGCGACCGTCGATGCTGATTTCACAGACATGACCAGCACCAACGGCGACCCGCTCCACACAGAGGAGGCGGCGTAGTGAGAACTGAGCTACAAGGCACAGAGAAGTGGCATTCGGATCGATCTGGCCGCGTGACAGCCAGCCGCTTCAAAGATGTGATGGCCTGGGGGAAGCCTGACAAAAGCGGCAAGCGCGAGCCCATGGGTGCCCGCACCTCGTACATGCGTGAGCTGTGCTTTGAGCGGCTGGCAAAGAAGTCCAAGCACAACGTCAGTAGCGCGTCTATGAAGTGGGGTCATACCGAGGAGCAAAAAGCCCAGGACGCCTACGAGATGCTAACCGGCAACATCGTCCTGCCCTCGGAGTTCATCGTTCACCCGAAGTACGACTGGTTGGGCTGCTCACCCGACGGCCTCGTCAACGATGACGGAGGCACAGAATCGAAGTGCCCATTCAACGAAGCGATACACGTCAGGACCTGGCTTGAAGGCATGCCCGAGGAACATATGCCGCAAGTGCAGGGCTGCATGTTCGTGACGGGCCGTAAGTGGTGGGACTTTCTGTCATTCGATTCTCGCCAGGACGAAGAGTGCCAGCTCTATATCGAGACGATTTACCGCGACGAAGACTACATCGCCAACCTTCACAAAGAGCTGGTCCAGTTCAACTTGGAACTGAATCGGATGGTTGATGAGGTAGCAGACAAAGCCCGGGCGCAAGCCCATCGTTTAGGAGCCTGATCATGATCAGCAACCACCTCAACCTGGTTGAGCAGCAGCGTCAGCACGCCGACTCAATATCGGAGCGCACGGCGCAGTTCCTGGCCTCCGGCGGAACGATCTACCAGGGCGAAAGCCCGGCGATCAACCCGCCACCGCCGAAGCGCTCTGCCAAGATCGACCCCGAAACAATCCTCAAACGACGCAAAGCGCCGATTTCAAGGGCTCAGCGTAACGCGCTGCGCAAACTCGCGGAGGCCTTATGAGCAAGCGCAAGCCGCATAACCTGCAGGCACGTATAGCCCGGTCGTGCCGCTCCCTACTGGCATCCAACCATGTCGCCGTGGTCAACATCGACCCCAGCGGCCGCCAGGGCATGATCAACTACAGGTCACTGAAGAACATCGTACCGGGGAAGATTGGCCAGGCCGTCTGCGGTATCCCCCACCGGTGGACGATCTACCTCAGCGCGCTTTGCATCGACGCCCGCGGCGACCGCTACAGCAAGTCGGTGGAGGTGGCGCCCGATGGCGTTTACCTCTCCGACCACCTGGAAGACGTGATCGAGCATTGCTACAAGAAATTGCGCGATGAGGCCAATCAAAGCCAGATGGTGGCGTCGGGCTGGATCGCCATTCCCGAGGTGATGTCGCTGGACGAGGCGCACGCCGCTCGGATCTTCGAAGCCGTCGGCGCATGGCGACAGGTAAAGGTCGATTCATGCGCCGCATAGCCCGCACCCAGCAACGCAAACGTCAAACCTGGCTCGCACTGCCGGTCAGCAGAATCAATTCCAACCCGGAGATACACCCATGTCCACCGCAACCGATACAGCCGAGTTTCTTGAAGAACTCAACGGCGGCGCCTTCGCCAGCCAAATCGGCCACGCCATCTCCGAAGTAGCGGCTGGTGTGGTCGACTACGGCAAGGCCGGAAAACTGGTAATCACTTTGGACTTCAGCCAGATCGGTGAATCGCACCAGGTGAAGATCAAGCACAAGCTCGATTACAAGGTGCCGACCAAGCGCGGTACTCGCAGCGAAAACACCAGCCTCGACACGCCAATGCATGTTGGCACCGGCGGCCGCGTAACTCTCTTCGCTGAAAAGCATGAACAGCTTTTCAGCCGAGACGACGCGCCGATCCCTAAGCGCACCTGATTCATTCCGCTCACCCTCCCTCCGCAATCCAAGGAAATAAGCGATGTCACTTACCAAAGATGCAATTCAGCTGATCACCGATACGGCGCTTGAAGCAAACGGCAAGAAGCTGGAAACACTGGTCCCAACCGTGGTGCTGCCGGAAAGCTCGAAAGTCATCGACTTGGAAAGGTTCCAGGCCGGGCGCAGCCGCTTCCGTGGCACCTATAGCACTCACTCGCTGGCAGACTTCAGCGCCTACGTGGTGGAACGCGCGGCGCTTGGTGCCCGTGGCTTCATTGATCAGGACGCAATGAGCTGCGTGCTGCTGTTCAACCTTGGCACCGCAGAAGTACCTGGCCACGCTGATGATCGTGCCGTCCTCAAGTTGAAACCGACCGCAGGTTACACCGCCGCCCAGCAAATCGGCGGGCGCGGCATCAGCCAGAAAGACTTGAGCGATTGGATCGAAGACTGGCATCAGTACCTCACGCCAGTAGACGAGGCTGGTAACCCAATCGCGGTGGCCAAGGCAATCGCGGCCGTTCGCACGATCACTATCAAAGCGTCCAGCGAATCGGAGAGCACGGTCGGCGAAACCCGCGCCAGCCGCAGCGCAATGGACCAAATTGAAGCAAGCAGCAAAGAGACCCTGCCAGTCTCGCTGCAATTTCGCACGGTTCCGTTCGAAGGCCTGACCGAACAACAGATAACCCTTCGCCTATCGGTCATCACCAGCGGTGCGGTGCCGGTGCTGAAACTGCGCTGGGTTGGCGAAGAGGTCCAGCGCGAAGACATCGCGCAGGAGTTCAAGACGGTGCTTCAGGGCAAAATCGGCGAAAGCGCGTCGTTATCTATCGGTGCTTTTGATCCGAAATAATTAAGAGATGCTTCGAGCACCCTCAGGTGCTCGAAGTTATATACGCCCCTTTACTATGGGGAGCGATTGAATGGGAAAGATTTAACGCTTAGTTCTTTTGAACAGAGTGAACTAGCAACTTCCACACAATAGGACTGCGATTAGGGTGCTGATGATGGTTTTGAGGCGGCAGGATATGACCGCCCGCAATTGAAATTTCATCCTCACAATTCTTACACCTGTAGATACCAGCCCAAGGCGCAGCATTTCCCGGACCAAGTTCTTTGTCGAACGCCACATCATCGCTTTGAACTAAAAGATTACCGTGCTTGTAAAGAGCCATATATTTTTCCTTAAGTAGAGGTTTGTATCCTTCCCGGGTGCTCAAATCAAACCACTGATATCACAATGACTGCAATACTGGTCATACATTCACGTAACGATATTTCATAACTACTTTTTAGCTCGCGAATCACGCCAGCCGGCGAGGATCCCCTATGTCCGCACAACAGAAGAAACACCCCTTCGATTTCAAAACCCAATACGGACTCGGCTTCAACCCTCAGGACGATGAGATCGTTGTCGACTTCTTCTGCGGTGGCGGCGGTGCCGGTACCGGGCTGGAGATTGGCCTGGGCCGCGCGGTGGACGTAGCGAAGAACCACAGCCCGCAAGCAATCAGCATGCACACCATGAACCACCCTGGCGCCCAGCACTTCACCACCGACGTGTTCGAGGGTGATCCTGACACCGAGTGCGGCGGCAAGCCCGTGGGCTGGTTCCACATGTCGCCGGATTGCACGCACCACAGCCAAGCCGCCGGCGGCCAACCCCGCAAACGCGAGATCCGCAATCTGTCGTGGATCGGCCTCAAGTGGGCGGGCATGAAGCGCCCCCGGGTGATCAGCCTCGAAAACGTAAAACAGATCCTGCAATGGGGCCGCTTGATCGCCAAACGCGATAAGGCCACCGGCCGCGTGGTGAAGCTCGGCGGCGACGTTGCTGCACCTGGTGAGGTCGTGCCGGTGGGCCAGCAGTTCCTGATTCCCGACCCGAAACAGCGCGGGAAGACCTGGCGCCGTTTCGTGGCCCTGCTGGAAGGCATGGGCTACGTCGTTGAATGGAAAGTGATCCGGGCGTGCGACTTTGGCGCGCCGACCAGCCGGGAGCGCCTGTTCATGATCGCCCGGTGCGACGGTCAGCCAATCGTATGGCCGGTGCCAACCCACGCCAAAAACCCCGCCAAGGGCCAGAAAAAGTGGAAAACAGCCGCTGACTGCATCGACTTCACCGACCTGGGCAAAAGCATCTTCGGCCGCAAGAAGGACCTGGCCCCGGCCACCCTTCGGCGCGTTGCCAAGGGCATGAAGAAGTTTGTGATCGACAGCGCGGCGCCGTTCATTGTGCCAATAGCCAACTGGTCGGGGGAAACGGTGCAGTCTACTGACGAGCCGCTGCGAACCGTCACCTCGTACCCGAAGGGCGGCGCCTTCTCGGTGGTTAGTCCAATCATCGCACCGGCAACGCACCAGGGCAGCGACCGAATAAATGACCCGCTTGAGCCATTGCCGACGGTGACTTGCGCGAACCGAGGCGAGCTGACGTTGATCAGTCCTGTGATGGTCACAGCAGCCCATGGCGAAGGTCAGCCAGGCAGCACTCAGCGCTGGGGAATTGGCAGCAAATCAGTAGCCGACCCACTCGGTACCGTAACAGCCAGCGGCGGGCACTCGGTCGCTGCGGCCACACTGGTGCCGCTTGGCAACGGCGATAAGCCGGGCGCAGCACCCCGCAGCGCAGATATGGGTCAGCCACTTGGGACCATCATGGCCTCCGGCGGCAAATACGCCGTAGCCGCCGCGCATCTGGTTAAGTTCCGCTTCAATGACGCGGGCAAGGCGCTGGACGAACCATTGCCGACCATCACCAGCGGCGGCAACTACCAGCGACCGGCCGGTGCCGCACACGCCATGGGCATATCCACGGTGTTCATGGCCCAGATGAATGGAGGCTTCAACGCTACCCCCGCAAAAAGCATCGAAGACCCGATGACCACGGTGACCAACACCGGCAGCCAGCAGCAGCTGGTGGCGGCGAACCTAGTGCACTTGCGCGGCAACTGCGATGCGCGGGACGTGAATGACCCACTGCACACCGTCAGCGCCGGCGGCCAACACCACGGTCTGGCGAGCGCGTTCATGGAGCGGGCGTTCGGCGGCAGCGTGGGCCAAGGCCTCGAAGAACCGGCGCCGACTATCACAGCCGGTGGTGGTGGCAAAAGCTCGCTGGTGTCACTCACGCTCTCGCCTGAACACGAAGCCGGCGCCCTGCGAGTCGCGGCGTTCCTGATCAGCTACTACGGCACCGAGAACATCAGCGCTTGCGACGCGCCAGCGCCGACGATCACAACCAAGGACCGCCTGGCTATGGTCACCGTAATGGTAAAAGGCACGCCCTACGTGATCGTCGACATCTGCCTGCGGATGCTGAAACCCACCGAGCTGTACAAGGCCCAGGGCTTCCCCGCCGACTACATCATCAGTCACGGCGCCGACGGCAAGCCGTTCACCAAAACCCAGCAGGTGCACATGTGCGGCAACAGCGTCAGCCCGCCGCCGATGGCTGCGCTGGCCAGGGCCAACGACCCGTGGCGCGCCGAAGAACGCCAAGCGCGCGCCGCATAACTCTCCATTAACCGACCGGGCATGGCCCGGCAAGGACTCCCCATGCCTACAGAAAACAAACTCACCCTTAAGCAAGAGCGAGCCGAGCAGGTCAATCAGGTGATCCGAATCATCGGCGCGCACGGCCGGCGGTTCTTCTTCAACCAAGTCGCCGATCGCTACGCCAGCATGGAAGTGGATAAGCGCGGCAAGGTCTGGTTCATCGACGACTACAGCGCGCGACGGATCTTCACGCACAAAACAAACTGGGGTGGCCGGTGGCGAGGCTTCAGCCATGGCGGCACGCTTCGGTCGCTCGTCGAAGGGTTCCGGGATTACATCCGCACTGGCGAGCCAATGCACCCAGGGTACCTCGGGCCTGAACGGTTCGACGACAGCAACATCTGGGGTTACGACGCAGAAGGCATGAAGGCCGTACGCGAGCAAGCCGGCGCCCTCCCTGTATTCAGCCAGGCTGCCGCGGAGGCCGCATGAAGCGCATCTACCTTAGCGGGCCAATGACCGGACTGCCCGATCTCAATTTTCCGGCCTTCGCCGCAATGACCGTCGACCTGCGCGCCGCTGGCCACACCGTCACCAATCCCGCCGAGATCAACCCCGACGGCGGAACCTGGAGCGACTGCATGCGCCGCGACATTGCCGCCCTGATGGACTGCGACACCGTGGCCACCCTGCCTGGCTGGCAAGAATCGAAGGGCGCCCTACTCGAAGTCCTGATTGCTCAGCACCTCGGCATGACGATTGTGAATGCCCATGATCTGGTAACGAGGGAAGAAAAACGGCTCAGACCTGATCCGTTAAAGAGGTGCTTGTAGAGTTAAGAAAGGAGTTCCAAGCATCGAACGCAGCTTTGTGGTCGCTCGTTGCTTCCTGCCATTCTGGGCCGCTCACATTTTTAGAAGCGACCAACATCATCATTTTGGTGGTTGCTGCATCAAGCTGGACAAGCAGCTTGTGAGACTCAAAGCGGAAATCGTCTATACCGTTCATTGAAAAGCCTTTCGATAGGTCTCTCCGGAAGCTCCGTGTTTTATTCCTATCGACAGGAAGACAAAATGTCCGGACAAACGTTCCGCAATGCCTGAGAACAGCTACCTCTCTGCTTGCTTTGAGCCTGCTCTGGGCAAGCTCTCAGTTTTTCGGCCCTTGACGGATTTGGTTCGAGCAGGAGATTGCAACCTCGCCCGCTCAAGTCCCCAAGCCAATGCTTTTGTCATCGTTTCGCCGGGTAGTGAATCAAAGGCTTCTTCAGAGATAACTGCGCCTTTGTCCCCGTAGACCCCTATGAACAACTGAGTTCTACCAAGTAGAGACATACGGACTTGCACGTTCAGCACCGTGCCGTCGACTTGTCGCTCATCCACCGAGCGAGTGTGAAGAGTTTGGTCGGCCCAGTCCCAGTAAACGTTGCCTCGTTTTCTCATCTGTGTAGCCCTGATATTAAGGCCGCGATTATGCGACCGAGGCGAATGTCAGCGATATACCCATTCAAAAAGATTTTTTAATCACCCCCAACCTATCCAAAGTCAGCCGCTATAGCGGCAAGGACGAAGTCATGCCTGAAGAAATCGTTTTGATCCAGCCGGTAGCCGTAGTGCGCGACAAGGATGGCTGGTGGTATCACCCGGGCATTCCGGAGTTCGGCGGCGGCGAAGACCCGGCGCCCTACATCGCCTGGGTCAAGGAACAGGGACTGGAACTGAAAGGCTGGCACTCTGGCGACGAGCTTGAGGATCTACCTGACGAGGATGCCGCGTGCACCGCCTGGAATCCCGAATCGCCAGGCCCTGACTGGTTCCTGATGGGGATCTTCGATACGGATGACGGCCCCTATGTTCAGTGGGCGCGCAGGGAGGTTACGCCGTGAACCAGACCAAAGAACGCCCCATCCTGTTCTCGGCGCCGATGGTGCGCGCCATCCTGGAAGGCAGGAAGACAGTCACGCGGCGAGAGGTGAAGAAACCAGCTGCGCTTGATTGCCTGGCCGCTGGGTTTGAGCCAGCATTTCTGGCGTTGCCGGGCAACGCCGACCTCTGTCCTTACGGCAAACCCGATGACCGGCTTTGGGTGCGCGAAACATGGGGCGTCATCAGTCACGACTTCGATGAACATGGAAACATGATCGATTGGAAGCCCGATCGGCCGGCGTCCAAGATTCGCGAAATGCGTTTCGGGCGCGGCTATTACTCAGGACATGTTATCTATCGCGCCGACGGCGAGGCGGCATGGGCTGGTGACGATGACGGTGGCGGCGATGATCGTTCCGCTTGGAAGCCAAGCATTCACATGCCGAGAATCGCGAGCCGCATCCTGCTGGAAATCACCGACGTGCGCGTCGAGCGGTTGCAGGACATCAGTGAAGCGCAGGCGCTCGCCGAGGGAATCGTCGGTGTTGCTTTCCGCCCTGATGACGGCTGGCCGACCTGTACGGGCTACATGGTCGGGCCTGACGATGGGAAGACAGGTCTACAGACGACGGCAGCAAAAGCCTTTTCTGGTCTGTGGGATTCCGTCGGCGGCAACTGGAATGCTAACCCGTGGGTCTGGGTGGTCGAGTTCAAGCGGGTGACGCCATGATCGCCACCCTCTGGTTCGCCTACGTCTTTATCTACAAGGGGCCGAGGCCATGAAACAGCATCGCGTTTTAATCGGCGACTGCATTGAGTCGATGCGGACGCTGCCAGACAACAGTATCGACAGCGTGGTAACAGATCCGCCCTACGGCATTCGTTTCATGGGTAAAAGCTGGGATGGCCAAGACATCGAGGCTCGAGCCGCTTACCGGGCCAGCATGCCTTCACACGCGTCGGCCTGCGGTCCGAATGGTGGTCACAGGTCCGTTGCTGCCGAGGCAGGAAAGTATGACCTGACACCCGAAGGCATGCGCGCATTCCAGGCCTTCACGCTGGAGTGGGCAACCGAATGCCTGCGAGTGCTCAAGCCCGGCGGTCACCTGCTCTCGTTCGCGGCTGCACGCACTTACCACCACATGGCGGTTGGCATTGAAATGGCTGGGTTCGAGATCCGCGACCAGATCATGTGGGTTTTCGGCTCGGGCTTCCCAAAGTCGCATAACCTAAAGGGCGATCGCGCCGGGTGGGGTACCGCGCTGAAGCCAGCGCACGAACCAATCTGTATGGCGCGCAAGCCTTTCCTTGGAACGGTCGCATCGAACGTTGCCGAGCACGGTACCGGTGCTCTAAACATCGATGCTTGTCGTGTTGAACCTACGGGAGAGCGGCTCGGCGGCGGCGAAGAAAACGGAAAAGTATCAAAGCCGGAAGGATGGGCGAGACCCTGGATGCATGACGCAGAACACGTAGCTGCCCACGGAAAAAAGGTAACCGCCAATGTCGACAAGGCCAGCCGCTTGGGTAGATGGCCAGCAAACCTGATACATGACGGAAGTGACGCCGTGTTGGCCATGTTTCCTGACACGCTTGGCCAGCTTGCCGCCGCCAGCAGGAGCGACACGCAGCGGGCGGGCCAAAACTGTTACGGCACGATGAAGCGAGGGCGCGCGACGGAGGCAAGTGAAGGCAGCGAGAATGGCGGTATCGTTGGTTTTCAGATGAAGCCCGGCGATCGTCGGCTGGATACCGGCAGTGCTGCCCGCTTCTTCTACTGCGCAAAGACCAGCCGCACCGATCGGCACGAAGGGATGGCCAATCCAGGCCCCCAGTTCAAGATGGGCAACACCCTGCGCAAGGTCGAGACGACTGAAACGAAGGGCAACAACCATCCAACCGTCAAACCTACCGACCTGATGGCGTACCTGCTTCGACTGGTGACACCGCCCGGCGGTGTAGCTCTGGACCCATTCATGGGGTCGGGCAGCACCGGCAAAGCTGCAATGCGCGAAGGCTTCGAGTTCATCGGCTGCGAGATTGACGAGCAGTACGCGGCGATCGCCCGGGCGCGCATCGAATTCGAAGTAATCCGACAGCAAGAGCAGAAGGTCGAATCCGACCAACTCGATTTATTCGCAACAGCCTAATCCCAATCCCCCTACATGCCTGCCGGTGAGCGGCGGGCGAGGTATTCCCTATGGACAGTATTCATTTCCTGTCGCACGAAGAGGTGTGCACCCTTACCGGTGCAAGAACGAAAGCAGGACAGGTGCAGGTTCTTAAAAGAAACGGTATTCGGCACACCATCAAGCGGAGCGGTTGGCCTTGCGTAATCGCCAGCGCCCTAACCGGCGAACCGGTCGCGGCATCAGCAGAAAAACCAAAATGGCAGCCACGCCTGGTGAGTTAAATGGGAAGGAAGCCAACAAACCCTGATAGCGTCACGCGCCTCAGGAAGCGCAAGCAGCGCAGCGGGATCATCTATTACTACTACGACCTCGGCGGCTCTCCAAGGAAGGAAATCGCTCTGGGCAGCGACTACGGGCTGGCGATTGTTGAATACGCGAAGCTGGAAAAGAGCCGCACTTCGTCTGCCATGGTGCAGGCAGTACTGACGTTCGCCTATGTCGCAAAAATCTACATGGATGAGGTGGTACCGACCAAGAGCCCGGCCACACAGAAGGACAACACTCGGGAGCTTAAGCAGCTTCTGAAATTCTTCGATGATCCACCGGCACCTCTGGAGGCGATCGAGCCTCAACACGTCGTGCAGTACCTGCGCCAGCGCGGCAAGACGGCGCCAGTGCGCGCCAATCGCGAGAAGGCGTTACTTAGCGCCATCTGGAACTTTGCCCGCAGCAGCGGCTATACGGCCTTGGCCAACCCGTGCGCCGGCGTGAAGGGGCACAAGGAATCTGGACGAGATCAATACATCGAGGACGAGATGTTCGCCCTGGTGTACCAGCACGCCGAGCAGCCGCTGCGGGATGCACTCGATCTGTTCTACCTGACCGGCCAGCGGATAGCGGACACGCTAAAGATGGATGAGCGAGACATCCGCGACAACAGGCTGGCCGTGAAGCAAGGCAAGACCGATGCGAAAAGGAGGATTGAGATAACCGGAGAGCTGAAGGTGGTGATTGATCGAATCATGGCCAGGAAGGACGGGCACAAGATCCGCACCAGCAGGCTCATCGTTATGGATAACGGGCAGCCAATGACCAGCAGCATGTTGCGAGGGAGGTTTGACGCGGCCCGTGAGGCGGCAGGTGTTGAGAAAGGAGACTTTCAGATGCGCGATCTACGCGCAAAAGCTGGCACCGACAAAGCAGAATCCAGCGGTGACATCCTGCAGGCTCGCGACCAACTTGGGCACACAACTGTCGTTATGACAGAGAACTACATCCGTAAGAGGATCGGCAAAAAGGTCACGCCGACCAAGTAAATTCTGCACCGCAATAGTTTTAACCCCCTTGAAAACAAAGGGCTGCAAGCGAGGTAAAAACTTCTCATAGCGGTGCAGAATAGACGCTAACCTGTTGTATTTAAAAGAATACATTGCGGACTTAAAATCCCCCGCTCGTAAGGGCGTCCCGGTTCGATTCCGGGTTCGGGCACCATCTTTTGTTCTACTGACGGCCATAAATGTCCGTAGAGCCCTTTAAAACTCGCCCTCTGGCGAGTTTTTTCGTTTATAGCGTCAGCAATCTCCTCAAGTTGGCGCTCACGTCGCAGGTTGGTTTCAAACTCTGCAAAAACGCCCAGCATGTCCAGGAAAGCTTTCCCTGCTGCGCTGAGCGTATCGATTGGTTGCTCAGTCGCCTTGAGACAAACGATGTCTTGAAGATCTTTGATGCTGCGTGCAAGGCGGTCAATGCGTGTAACCACTAGCGTATCGCCAGGGTATACCCATATAGGGCGGAACGAGCGCCCACAAAATGAGAGGCTTTGGGAAAAGTCCTGTTTACTTTCGATAGGCAACGCTCCAAGGTGCTGCCTGCAAATCACATCCTCTCGCCGAGATGACAAGAGGACAGTAGCTAAAAGCCCCCATCGATCTGGATCATACAAATTTGATGGACGACTACCCCAAATTGAAAACAGCCCTCGGAACGGGCAGGCGGACCTTAGGGGAGGTTCCGTTCCGTTGGGCTTCAAACCCCGAACCCCAGTGACGGAATTTTCTGGGTTTGCGGCTTACACCCCCAGATTGGGATTACTGCAATGCTTGAACCTGAACAACACACGCCAAAACCCGTACTGCGCAAGGTCGTAGGCTGGGTGCTGGTTTTGCCACTTCTCGCCTCGTTTGTGACGCTGCCATTTCCCCTCAGTTTGTTCTTGGTGCTGGGAGTGATTGCAGCGTCGGCTTATGGAGTAAGGTTGGCCGTGCGCCACGCCAGCCGACGCGTGACCGTGTTCGCTTTGATTGTCACGGTGCTCAATGTGATTTCGCTGGTATTGATGGGTACGGCGTCAGTGCTCATGGCGCTCTACTCTATCTCCCGACTTTACTGATATTCGCATTATGCCAATTGGCTTTACTGGAACTTCTAGGCCATAGGAAATTTGACCGCAAGAAACGAACGGTCCCAACAAACGAGTGGAACTACGCCAATGGGAGCGAATCTGTGATTTTCGATTGGATCCTTTTTCTCCATTAGATCCAGCTCTCCCCGAGCCGGAACTATTATTGATTTCTCCTCCCCCTGCCCCCGTTTCGTCTTGCAGCGCGTCTTGCACTACAACAGCGCGGCAGTGATTCTCGCGCACAACCACCCTTCAGGGGATGTGACACACAGTCAGACCGACAAGACGTTGACCCAACAACTCAAGTCCCTATTGGAACAGGCGGATGTTCGCGTCCTGGATCACTTGAGCGTCGGCAGCGGAGAGGCCTTTGCGTTCGCCGAGGCTGGCTTGCTGTGATAGTCGAGTGCTGACTGCGTCTTTCTAATTTTTGGGCCGGTCCTAATGACGCACGCACTGACGTGACTGAACAGTGCTCATTACGTCGAGGACATGCTTGAAGGATTCGCCGTCTCTACAGTAATACCCGCAAGATTTTGTTCGTGTGAAACAGTCAATTTCACAAATCGTTGTTGGCGCAGCGTCTCGATGACGTACAGCGTTCTTGCCAATAGCTCGTTACCTTTTTCGTAAACCTGACAACAAACAACTATCGCGAAAAGACGCTCGCCACGCTCAGCCACCGTAACGTTCTCTAACTGCTTTAAATACGAATCCTGCAAGCCACGACTGCTGATGACCGTTGGCAATTTGCCGGATCGCAAAGCAGGAGCCGCCAGATTGTCCGGATTTGTTACGAGTTCTTTATGAAGCGCACTGATTGTGCTGCGGTTGTAGAACACAAATGTCTTGAGGTCGCCGGTTACGTACGATTGCACAACTCGCGCAATGACATCGCTGTTGCTTCGGGTTGCCAAGCTGCTCGCGACTAGCCACGCTACCGCACTGGCTAACGCTTGAGGGTCAGGCGGGCTCGGCGGCACGAGCGTTGACAGCTTTAAGGCGTTCAGATGTTTAGTAACGCGCTCAACGTTAACGCCCTCAACTTCAATGTCCGCTTCAACCTTGAGCTGTAGCTGAGCCGCTGTTTGAGTAGCGTTATGGTGCCTCTCGAGCAAAAACTTTCTCAGCGCAGTTACCTGCGCAAACCCTATACGCTGACGCAGCTCATTTTCCTTGCTGGATCGTAACGTCACCAAGTGGCTGACTTGCTTGAGTGAGTCCGTTTGTGTTTGTGATGCACCCGTACCGGGGGCGGAATTCAAACTCGCCCACAGTCTGTTAAGTTGCTTATCAACACTGTCTGCGAACGAAGCGGGAAAATGCGCCACGGTGTAACTGGCGCTGTCTATGAAGCGGCTCCCTCCCGCGACTCCACCACGTACCCAGCCCCCCATGTTATCGCTGGCGGCAACCGAGGACGTGTAGCGTTTGTATAAAAGCACACGGGTTGCATTCTTCTCTAGCGTTGCAAAACGAGACGCCCAATCTACCAAGCTGCCCGCATAGGCTCGACGCACGTTAGATGAGCCGTATTGCGGCATCGTTAGATCAACGACAATCTGTGTTCCCGACTTCTCAGCGAGCAATGCAAAGTGGTGTGCGGGTAGCTCGCTGCTCGGAGGGTCAAACATCAGCACACCCAGCACCTCTACTGCCCATCCATCAGCCTCCATCACTAATTTGGCTAAGGATGATGCATCATAGGCATTGCCGTGAGGCCATTTGACCCAGCCTGCAATTGCCAACTGAGATTCGGAGCGTTCAAAACATCGAACGAGGTCCGCTACAAGTGGCGCCAACGCATTGGATGTCGGTTGGAAATAAAGCCCTACCGTCACCAGGTCTTCGGAAAGAGGGGGGACGGGCTTCTTTTTATCGGTGATTGCCGGTATTGCCGTACGGGCGAGACCGCTAATTTGCCTGACCAAACGGCCGACAGGCGCTTTGAGACTACTGGCATCGCCAATCAACTCAGCGGCCAGAAGCAATGCCCCAAGTTTCCCTTCTTTGATGTAGCGTTCGTAATCAGTGCTGCGATCAGCATTGTTCGCCAACTCCACGCTTGACCACAGCCCGATGCTGTTGATAGTGACCTGTGTCAGGGTGTTGACAACCAAGGCACTGACTCCAAGTGTGGGTGGCAGCAAAATTGCAACTATGGCCGATACGGCTCGCAAAGCGGTCTGACGCAAGCGCAGTCTGGACGCGACGTACTGCTCTCTACTGGTAAAAACCAGGAAGTTCATGTCTGATTTTGCTTGCACAATGGCCCGCAATCGCAGTGAAGCTTCCCAGTTTGGCGTGAATTGGAAGCTCAATCTGGGCCTGACGACGAAGCGCGAGGTTGTCATAATGCGTACGCGCCATGTTCGCAGATCGTCAATCGTCAACAGCAGTTGTTGTGATAAGGACAGGTGCGGCTCGATAAAGCTGAGGAGCCTTTTAAGGTAGGTATCGGAACCCTGACTTGAGTTCCAGTCAAAGACCGTAGTGGCGTTTGGCAGAGCCGGATTAAGGGAAACCAGTAGCGCTGTATCTGAGCCTCTGGTCAGTGCAATAAGTGACGGGACTACTTCGTGATTGAGCAACACCAATTGAGGGGCGAGGTCTGCGACCAGATAATCGGCCGCCAGCCCACTGAACTCTGCCGATGTTGGCTGTGAGTCAAAGTACAAAGCCACCCGAGCCATCGCAATGGATTGGCAGGTGGTCGCGAATACTTTTTTGAACTCAGCTTCGCTTGAGAGTTTTTCAAGATCTTTGTAAAACTCATCAGATAGCGTGTTTCGAATCGACTTGATGACCCCGATCATCTTCTTATTGATCAGGCCATTCTTCGAATAGACGTCGATTTCGCGCTCCCAGACGCTTCTTTGCCGTTCCGGCTCTCCCAGTGCGACTTGCAGGACAGTGAAGAGTTTATGACTTTTTAAGTGGGCAGAGGCCGCGCCTGCGGCATAAACAAATCCGGTGTTGCCCTCAACGTACTTGAACACCAAGGTATCGGTGAACTGGACCTTCTCGAGGGAACCGCTGTCCAGTCCCGCACTGGCCAGACAACGTCGAATCAATTGCTCAAGGTATGGGCGAGCGTCCAGCGTCTTGCCATCAGCTTGGTTCAATGCTTCCCATATACTCAGTGTCGGCACCTCGTCCAGCGTGGCTGTCGGTACACTGTCTGCTTTTATCTGGGCAGTAGGGAAGCGATGGTTTCCAGGATTCAACCACTGAGCCAGGGGTTTTTCCACGACCTTGAAATCAACGCCATTGATCTCGGAGTCATGCCAAGCAAAGATCCGATAGCCATTGGCTGGTCGTGTAGCAACGATCGTTCCATTGTCCTGCAATATGCCGTACGCAAGACCATCGACCCGATGATTGATGTAGGTCGCCACATAGAATGGCCAATCCTGTGCTCCGTGAAACTTCGGAGGAACTGTAATAGGGTAGCGAGTGGCTCTACCGGTCGAAGTGCGGACCGTGACGTCGAGTTGCTTGCTTTCCGACAAAGCCGCCGGAACACTGATATTGATTGACAGTAACTGCCATCGGTCTACCAGTGTGACGGTGATTGATGCCTCCTCTCCTGCCAAATGGCTGACCCAAATATCATGTTCACTGGTGGCCGTCGCTACGGGGCAGGTCGTGGCTGGACACGTTGGATCATCGTCCTGCGCTGAGTTAATACGCAGAAAAGTCATCGAGCGATTGACATGAGTAGCGACAGCGCAAAGCCACTCAGCGTGGTTGGCATGCTTTTTGTAGATGCTGATATATAAGTCATCAAGAACGCTCTCGCCACGTCCTGACAATTTTATATAGATATCCTGGTTGCGCAGTTTTATGCCAGCCATGGAAAGTGTCTGCGTGGACTTACTGAATATATGCCCCGATACTACAGACTCCTCAATGGCAGGAGGGGATCGACCTGATAATGGCGCACGCTCTAACTGCTCGCGGAGGTAATTGAATAGATTATCCTTGTTTAGCATGCTCGCGGCGCTGCTGATGAATTCGGGATAGCGAATGCTGGTCTTTAAACGACTATTGGTCATCAGTTCCTTGCTTGTCGGCCACCCGAATGCCCCATTGATGGCCGACCAGAGGGAGTATTCTTGAACCTCATAAGCAATGAGCGAGTCTTCTGATTCATTTTTTTCGCTTTCATAAATACGAAACGCCACAGGTATCCGATAATCGCGGGTAACCAAAACTGCTTCCGTGGCAGCTATTGAAGCTGTCTCAAGAGTCTGAGTCAGCCAACTGTCGAACATATCTCCAGAGGCAATCTGTTCAAGATACCTCAGGCTAATTGACCCATTATTACCCATAACTAATTCCACGTGTTATTTTGTTTTATTGCACATAGGATGATAAGCATCATGTGAAACATAAGCCCGTCAAGCGTAACCGATCACCTTTGGATAACGCGCAGTAATATGTACGCACCACAACCTCTACTGACAATCATTGATACAAAAGTCAGGCATCTGCAGCTCATTGCACAAATGTGCACCTCTCACCTCTCTGCCGTCCAAGTAGTGTCGTCTGAGGGAGACCTCACGTTTCTAACCGCCACTCTTCAAGGAAGATTTGATGTACGAAAACAATCCGCTTTTGCAACCTTATGATCTGCCGCCCTTCTCAGCCATACGTACTGAACACTTAGTGCCTGCCGTGCAAACGATCATCGCTGAAAACCGCGCTGCAATCACAGCGATTATTACCAGTCAAACGCACTTTCCAACATGGGATGATCTCGTGTTGGCCGTGGATGAGTTGGACACGCGCCTGGATATTACACTTAGCATCCTCCACTTAATCGACTCGACCACCAGAGACAAGGTCTGGCATGAGGCTGTCGCCCACTGCAACAGCCTGAGCAAACACTATAAAACTGAACAGGCGCAAAACAACACCCTCTATCAACTTTATAGACAGCTTGCAAATAGCCCGATTGCCGGCCTTTTCAGCAACGACCGTAAAAATACGTTACACAAAATACTGCGCCAGTATCAGTTGGCCGGTGCTGATCTGCCTACCGAAAAACAGTTGCAACTAAATAACCTGAACATGGAAATCAGCGAGTTACAACATGAATATCTGAATCGAATAGAGGACGCGAACAGGGCATGGAGCAAGCACATCGAAGACAGTACCTTGATAAACGGATTACCCCGTGCGGCCCAGGCTCGAATGTACCTGGCCGCTCAATCCGCCGGTAAACCTGGCTGGTTGCTCACCCTTTCCGAACAGTCCTATCGCGAGGTATTGACCTACGCCGACAGTCGGGCTTTGCGCCAGGAAATAATGCTGGCCTACTACACTCGTGCTTCTGACACAGGCCCTGATGCCTTGGCCATCGACAACGAGCTGGTCTTGACGCTACTGCTTGATGACCGTCACCAAAAAGCACAACTCTTGGGCTATCCCAACTTCGCCCAACTGGCGCTGGTGGATCAAATGGCGGACACGCCAGAACAAGTCATCGCATTTCTAGACCAACACATTGAGCTGGCGCGGAGCACATTTGCCCAGGATACGAAACAGCTGCAACATTATGCTGTGCTACATGGCATCACTCGTCTGGAACCGTGGGATTATGACTACCTCGCGAATAAGGTTCGTCAAGACGCCGTAGGTATTTCCAATGAGACAGTGCGCGAATATTTCCCATTGGAAACGGTACTGCAACGGCTCTGCTCGTTCACAAAGCAACTGTTTGGCATCGACTTGATCGAGCAAATCACCATCGATACCTGGCACCCGAACGTGCGTGCATTTGAAGTTAGAGAGTACGCGGAACCCATCGGGTACTTGTTCATTGACCCCTATCGACGTGAGAGCGGAGCCGGTTTGGGCTCGACTTTAGGCATAAGCAACCGGCAGATCACCGCCGAAGGTCGGCTGCGAAGGCCCGTGGCGGTACTCAGTAGTCGGTTGCCGCCACCCACCGAAGTCGAACCCTGCCAACTCGATCATTTGCAACTACGTGTCCTTCTGCATGAGTTCGGACACTGCCTGCAGCACCTGTTAACCGCTGCGCCGTATCGGATGATCTCGGGAATTGGTCAACTGAGCCATGACAGGGCGGAATTCGTCAGTCAGGTGCTGGAGCGATTCTGCTTTGCGCCGCAATTCTTGATAGGGCTGTCGAGTCATTTCCAGACCGGAGACTCTTTGCCTGAAGATATCGCCAACAAGATTGTCCAATATATCCACACTCAAACCAGCCGGGAAACGGCCTCCCTATTACTCACCAGCCTCGTCGACTTTGAGTTACACCGCACGTACGGCGACGGACGTACACCTCATGAGGTGTTTGTTAGCGTCAACAAAAAGATTGGGCTCTTGCAGTGGCCTGACGAGGCTCGTCCGGTCAATGGTTTCGAACAGTTGGTCAGTGATTATGGGGCCAGAATCTACTCTTATAAGTGGTCGGGCGTCCTAGCATCCCAGGCGTTTGATCGATGGAAACGAGAGGGTCTGAACAACCCCATCATCGGGACCGCGTTCCGAGAAGCCTTCATCACACCGGGTGATTCCCCCTCGCTGGAAAAATCGCTTGATCTATTCTTGAGCCATTCGCCGTTGCCGACGCGACGACAAAATGGCAGCGCAGGTTAAATCCCTGCGCGGCTAAATGGTCATGATCCGTATGCATATCTGAAGGATGCCCGCATTCGTCCTCGCTGACATGCACGCGGCCTGTGCACGTTATTTTGAGGGTGGCGGACTAGCATTGGGGGTTAATTGACTTAAGGCCAGTCACATACCCCGTAACCATCCGCGCGCCACGGGATACCCTGCTAAATGTGCTCAATCAATCGTGGGGCTTCTCAATGGAGAGTTACTACATTGCCATCTTCACAAAGCCTAATTCTATAGAGCGATTTTTTTAGACTTATGACTGCCGATTCGCAGATTTCGATTTCTTCGCCCCCTTTTTGAGCAGTCGCGTGGCTGTTAGAACTATCAATTGTTTCGGCTGACTTATTAATGCTCGCGTAAGCGAGGGTAAAACTTTTTTTTAATAATTTTGGCATTTTAATCGTCCTTAATAGTCTTACTCACAGCCATAGCGTTTGTAGCTACACTCGGCGGCCTTGGTTAGCAAGTCGTTGATGTATGGAACTTGCGCGCCAGTGCCTCGGCAGATCAGCGCAGCTGCCCTGTAAAATTCTGCGGCGCTTGCCCAGTTGTAGCACTGCTCAGCCTCATAGGCTGCCCTGTACAATGCCATGCCTGTGCGTTCGGCCTTGCTGATAGTTAGTAGTTTTTTCATTACGCGTATTCCTGCGCGAGCGGAGAGATGGCTGACCCCGTTTTGCCAATGCCTATCGCAGTTGGGCTAACTGAGCGCACAACGATGTGCGCTTAGAGTCCGAATGCAAGGCGTCCGTGGCGAGATGCGAGCTCATTATTGTGATGGGGATTTTTTTGTCTACTGAGAGAAATGACAGGTACTGCTGAGTACCCAGCTTTTGCGGACGCTTAGCCTTAAATCCATATTCGTGAATGGCTTCTACTTTTCTACGCCTCGTTTTTTCATCTGCAGATAGCTGGCCCGTCGTGATGAGCAGGCTGCAATTTTTGTACGAAGCGTACCCAGGCCCCAGACACTGCCTGACTGGAAGCGTCACGAAGCCTAACCCCGGAAACTGCCGTATTCGAAGAATAGCCTCAAAAACTCAATCGCTATGATCGGCTGCCGCGAAACCTGTTTTCCAAGGGCAGCGGCGGAAACTGAGCGCAGCACCTGACTTTTCTGGTACGGTGTTGAGCTTAGTCTGCGCTAATACCGAGTTAACGTTCTACCTATTTACTC
Source organism: Pseudomonas kitaguniensis (assembly GCF_049199985.1). Classification (NCBI taxonomy): domain Bacteria; kingdom Pseudomonadati; phylum Pseudomonadota; class Gammaproteobacteria; order Pseudomonadales; family Pseudomonadaceae; genus Pseudomonas; species Pseudomonas kitaguniensis. The sequence goes on along the minus strand of NZ_JBLZPT010000005.1, from coordinate 143,069 downwards.
TTACTTAGACACAGCTCAATCTTGTGGATGACCTATCATTTGCACTATTTGAGAATATTGACAATACGCCCAAATGCAGTTCATTGTGTCGAGCAGTTCAACCCCCCCCACAAACCACTCTGTGAGCTTTTTGCGATTATAGAGAAACTATGTTTCTCGATTTGCGAACGGCAACGCTCTTGTCAATTCTCCGGCGGAGACGCTTACTATTTGTAAAATAACTTAACCAAGACACTCCAGGCACTTTAGCAAAAAAAACAGCGTGAAAGTCCTACTGTGCAGATTGCTCTGCTCTATAGTGACTCACTCGACAATCAGGACAAGCGCCCCACTCTCTACGGAACAAAAAACGTAGCCGTTGAGAGACTCAAGCACATTTTGCAAGGAGGCTTCATGAACTTATTTTCACGACTTATCGCGATAACTTTCACTGCCGGACTGTTCACCATCAATTATGCATATTCTACCGATCAAGCGACGGCCAACCCACTGTTTGCCATTGTCGAAACGGGTAGGCTGGAGGGGTTACTTAACAACGGTGTCATTGTATTCAAAGGCATACACTACGCGGCTCCGCCCATCGGACCATTGCGTTGGCGGCCGCCGCGGCCGGTGCACGCATGGAACGGAATACACCCTGCTCAAAACTTCGGCCATGATTGCATGCAACTGCCAATTGGCAACCACGCTGCAGCGCCCGCGCGATTACGCGCCTTCACCGAGGCGCGCGTGGGACCGGTGAGCAGTCGTTATTCAACTCGCGGCCTGATCAGCAAGCACCCGGCGGAATCCCGTCTTTGTTGAAATCCTTCAACCTCTCCTGCTCTTCCTCCGTGGCATGTGCCGGGGTTTCCTGTTCGGGCTCTTGGTTCTTTTCTTCAGTCATCGCTACGTCCTCTGGGTGATACATGTTTTGGCACCCGACGGCATAACCAGTTCAAAAATAAGTGGTCGCAATGAAGCTATTGCGCCGCCCTTATCATTTTGGTTTCCCCACCCAACATCCCAATTGGCTTGGGCAACACCCATGCTAGCATCGAGGCATAACTAGAAACCCAGCTGCCATTGCCCGCCCCTTTCCAAACTGCCCCGTTTAACAACGCGCTGCGTCGTTTGCATCGCGCATCGATTGTTTCTACAACGAGAACGAGTGAGCACGATGGAATCTTCCGACGACTATTCATCCTCTCGCGTGCCGATGTCGGCACGCGGTTCGCTGTTTGCCATCAGTCTTATCCGCATTGGGGCAATGACCTCGCTGGGCCAGTTTATGGTCGGGGCTACGCTGGGGCATTCGATGACGTTTGGTCAGGCGTTATTGGCTACGTTCATCGGCAGCCTGTTACTCGAAATTGTCAGCGTGGGGCTGGGGATTGCCGGGGCGCGCGAGGGTTTATCGACAAGTTTGCTGGCGCGCTGGTGCGGCTTTGGGCGGGTGGGCTCGATTTTGGTGGGCGTGGTGATTGCCCTCAGCCTGCTGGGCTGGTTTGGGGTGCAGAACGCAATGTTCGCCAAGAGCCTGAACTACGCCTCCGGTGGCGTGCTGGGGTTTGGGCTCGCTTCGTGTATTGCCGGGGCGATGTTGTCGGGGTTGGTGGCGTTCGGCTTTCGTGCGCTGGGCTGGACAGCGAAGATCGCGGTGCCGCTGTTTTTTGTGGTGGTGCTGTGGTCGCTTTACAGCATTTTGGCCCACCCCACGGCCGCAGAGTTGTTCCCGGCCACGCCCTTGGGCACCGCGCTGACCTTGGGCGCTGGCGCCAGCGCGGTAGCCGGTGGCTACATCGCGGGGGCCTTGGTGACGCCGGACTTGACGCGTTATTGCCGCAGCGTGAGCGACGCGGTGTGGGTAACGCTGGCGTCGCTGGTGGTTGGCGAGTTTATCGTCAATACCATCGCCATCCTCATCGCGCATGCCCTGCAAACCGATGATGTGGTGACCATCCTGACCCAGACATCGGGCTGGGTTGGCTTGCTGACGGTGATTTTGGCGACCGTCAAAATCAACGACTTCAACCTGTATTCCTCATCGCTGGCGATGGTAACGACCCTCGAAGGCCTGTTCGACAAGCGCATTAGCCGAGTCATGTTGACACTCGTGCTCGGTGCAATCGGCACGCTGCTATCAGTGCTTGGAATCCTCGACCGTTTTATCGATTTTCTGATTGTGCTCGGCGTTATCTTCCCGCCAATTGCCGGGGTCATGTTGGTGGATTACTTCGTGTTAAAAACCCACCGCCAGGCCCTCGACGAGAGCCGCGCGTTGGGCCTGCTACCGGCGGCCACGGTGAATATTGGCTGGCCAGCGTTATGTTGCTGCGCCTTCGGTGCCGCTGTGGGGCTTTTGCTCAACCACGGTATTGCGTCATTGAATTCACTGGTGGCAGCGGCGTCGGCTTACTGGCTGATGGGTTTGGCCCGGCAACGATTTATGACCATGGAGCGTGCTTGATGCGATTACTCGATGAACAAGCGATTGAGCTGATCACTGTCGGCGCCTCGATCCTGGCCGCCGGTGGTGGCGGCGACCCGTATATCGGCAAGCTGATGGCGCAACGGGCGATCAAAGAATGCGGACCGATCCGCTTGATCAGTGTGGACGAGTTGCACGACGACGATTTAATCCTGTCGACCGGCATGATCGGTGCGCCGACGGTGATGATCGAGAAAATCCCCAACGGACAGGAAGCGCGTAAGGCCTGTGAGATCATTGAGCAGACTCATGGGCGTAAGGTAACCGCGATCTTCCCGATCGAAGCGGGTGGGCTCAATTCGTTGCTGCCACTGGCAACGGCGGCCCGTCTGGGCTTGCCGGTGGTTGACATGGATGGCATGGGCCGTGCCTTCCCCGAGTTCCAGATGACCACCTTTCACCTGGATGGCGTCAACGCCTCGCCTTTTGTCGTGGTCGACGAAAAGCTCAACAGCGTGCTGGTGGAGGCTGACGATGGCCTGCGCACCGAGCGTTTCGCCCGCGCGGTGTGCGCGCGCATGGGCGGCGCGGCTATTTTTGCCGGTTACCCGATCACCGCTGCCATTGCGCGCCGCTCCGGCATACACGGCATTCTGAGTTTCGAGCAGCGTATCGGCGAAACCCTTGAGCACGCCCGGTCAAGCGGCACACCGGCACTGGGCGCATTGCTCGACATGCTGCAAGGGCACGTGTTGTTTCGCGGCAAGGTGACCGAGGTGGACCGGCGTACCGAGGAAGGTTTCTCGCGCGGCGTCGCTTACTTCGACGGGATTGGGGCCGACAAGGGCGAGCGTTTCGACATCGCATTCCAAAATGAATACCTGCTGGCGCGCAACAACGACCGCGCCTTGTGCATCACCCCAGACCTGATTTGCGTACTCGATGAAGAAACCGGCCTGCCGTTATTGGCCGAGCGGCTGCGCTACGGCGCGCGCGTGGTGGCGATCGGTATTGCGGCCAATCCAAAATGGATGACCGCCAAGGGCATCGACGTCGCGGGCCCGCGTTACTTCAAATACGGCCTGGATTACGTACCGCTGGCCACCCTGGTGGCGGGCAAGGGAGCGCTGTCATGAGCTATCGGATGGGTATCGATGTAGGCGGAACCAACACCGATGCGGTGTTGCTCGACGAGACCGGCCAGGTGATCGCGCAGACCAAGGAGCCGACGACTGCGGACGTCATGTCGGGTATTGAAGCCGCCATCGCCACGTTACTCGGTGCATCCGGTGTGCCGCGAGAGGCGATTACCCAGGCGATGCTTGGCACAACCCAATGCACCAATGCGATTGTCGAACGCAAGGCGCTGAACACAGTGGCGCATTTGCGTCTGGGTGCGCCCGCAACGTTGGCGATTCCGCCCATGGAGGGCGTACCCGATGACTTGCGGGCGCTGCTCGGGCAGCATTTGTTTATGCTCGAAGGCGGGGTCGAGTACGACGGCAGTTGCCTGTGCGCGCTCAACGAGCAGCAGATCCGCCGGCACCTGCGTGACGTGCGCGGCCAGGTAGATGCGATTTCGGTGTGCGGCGTGTTCTCGCCGGTGTCGGCGCATCAAGAGTTGCAGGTCGCGCACTGGGTCAAAGAAGAACTGGGGGATATTCCGGTGTCGCTGTCGCATGCCATTGGCTCGATCGGCTTGCTTGAGCGCGAAAATGCTTCGATCCTCAATGCCGCCCTGTTTCGCACGGCGCGAACCACCGCAGCCGCTTTCGTCGAGGCCTTGAAGCGCCATCAGGTCAACGCCAAGGTGTACTTCGGTCAGAACGACGGCACGCTGATGACCTTGGAGCATGCGCTGGCCTACCCGATCTTGACCATCGCCTCCGGGCCGACCAACAGCATTCGCGGCGCTTCCTACTTGGCAGGGCTGGAGCACGCGTTGATTATCGATGTTGGCGGAACCACCACCGACGTCGGAATGCTCACCGACGGTTTCCCCCGGGAGTCTTTGATTGCAGCGCAAATTGGCGGCGTGCGAACCAACTTCAGGATGCCGGACATCGCGTCCATCGGCTTGGGTGGCGGCACCGTGGTGCATCGGGTGGGCGAAGGCGGCTTCCAGATAGGGCCAGACAGTGTTGGCTACCGCTTGACGCGTGAAGCCCTGGTGTTTGGTGGGCAAACGTTGACCATTACTGATATCGCCGTCGCCAAGGGGCTGGCCAATATTGGCGATCGCCGACGGGTCAGTGATTTATCGGCGGTATTGGTAGAGCAGGTGTATGAACATTACGTGGCCATGGTCGAAGCAGTCATCGATCGCATGAAAACCAGCAGCGCGCCGCTGCCAGTGGTACTGGTGGGAGGCGGCGCAATTATTTTGCCGACGCACTTGGAGGGCGCCTCGCAAATCATCCGGCCAGAAAATTTTGGCGTCGCCAATGCCATTGGGGTCGCCATTGCCCAGGCCAGCGGGGAAGTCGAGTTGATCGTGTCGCTGGAGCACAAGTCGTTGAACGCCGGGATCGATGAGGCGGTGAATCAAGCCATCGCACGCGCCATTTGCGCCGGTGCGATCGCGGACTCAGTCACCGTGGTGGACCTTGATACGATGCCGCTGGCCTACATGCCCGGCAACGCCGTACGCATCCGGGCCAAGGCGGCGGGGTCATTGGGGACGTGAATAGATGAGAACAGAACGTAAAACCGAGCGGGTGCTGGATCGCATCGACCTGAACATACTGCAGCATCTGCAAGAAAACGCCCGGCTGCAAATGAAAGACATCGCGGAGGCGGTTGGCCTGACCTCGGCCCCGTGCATCGACCGTGTGCGGCGCCTTGAAAAGAACAAGGTAATCACCGGCTACCACGCGGTGATTGACCCCGTGGTGCTGGACCTGAGCATGTTGGTGTTTATCGAAATCACCCTGGCCGACAACGCAGGCGACCGTAGCAAGCAGTTCAAGCGCGAACTGGCGAAGATTCCAGCGGTACTCGATTGTTACTGGGTGTCGGGGCGCTACGACTACTTGATCAAGGCTCGGCTGCGCGACATGGCGCAGTACCGCGCGCTGCTTGGCGAAGTATTGCTACGCTTGCCGGGCGTCAAACAGGTGGACAGTACGGTGGTGATCGAAGAAATACAGACCGCTCACGGACTGCCCATCATTTTTTAGGCCTGCAGGACGCTTCTTTGCCCTTCAAGCACTGCGCACTGCCCCACAGGGCCAGGCAAACAAGATCCATCGACACCGGTAAACGAATCGTTTATAAGCCATGCCAGCGGCGACTGAGCTGGAAAACGCCGTAGTGTAAAAAGATGAATGGACAGTACCGGAAGAAACACCCATCGATGGAACACAAGGAAGCAATGATGAGCACGACAGAACAGGTGCAAGCGGCAGGGACACACAAGCCGAAATGGCAAGAGCGTTTCAATTTTTTTGAGACCTACGGCCCGCCGAACGACCCGCGACACAAAGCGGCGCTTAAAGCGTTGCCGACCTTTGGTAAAAAGGTCTTGATCAACGCGAACGTGATCGCTTTTTTCTTTGGCCCTATCTACCTGTTCGTACTGGGCCTGTGGAAGAAGAACCTGGCGCTGCTCGGCATCATGTTCCTGGTGTATATCGCCGTGAGCGTCGTCTTCGCGATCTTCGACATGGAGCTTCCGAGAGCGCTGGATAACGGTATCGGTCTGGGCTTTTCGTTCATGTACGCAGTGCTGACGAACTATGCCTACTACCTTAAAGAGGTGAAGGGGCAACAGGGCTGGAACCCGTTTGAAGGCATGCGCCTCTGATCGACACTGCATCGCTCAACAGGGCTGTTGCGGCGAGCGGGCGTGTCGAGTTGTCGAGCCTATGCCTTTGAAAAGAACCACATGACGAATATGACGGCGCTGATCCAGACGAGCGTCAACAAAAATGAGAGACCTGCAAGCCGCTTGTCCATATTGCCCCGTCGACAAATTCGTTGATCGCAATACGATTGCAAAGGGCAAGCATAGTTCAGCAGGCGGTTTTTTCCTGGCGGCAGACACTCACACTCACCACCGCACGCCCAATATAAAAAGCGGCGACTCATTACTGAGTCGCCGCTTTTTTATTGGCGTAAGCGTTGCCTAGAGCATCGGTGAATGGCTGACCACTCGCAACGCCAGGCCTTCATACGCGTCCAGCGTGATGGTGAACTCGCCGTCGGCAGTCAGATCGCCCTCGACGCGCTCGTTGATGATGTCCACCACCGGCCCTGGCGCGATGTCGGGCAAGTGCAGGGTTTCGGTGATCGCTGTAGCGCCAAAGTTCAGCGCAGTGATTTGCGTGCCTTTACCGGCCGGCAGTTCGTGAACCATGATCAACAAGCCTGGGTTCTCGACCTCCGGCACCAGAATCTGGCGGCTGGCGGCGATGTCGTATGCGCGGCGCACTGCGAGAATTTTTTGCAGTTGCGAGGCAAATGACTGCGGGTCTTGCAACTGGCTGTTGAGGCTGCCGTACAAAGATTTGGCGCGCGGCATCTGCCCCGCCGAACACTCTGCGTGCGGGTTCAGGTCGACCAGGTCATAGGCGCCGCGATGAACCCAGCGGGTGTCGCCATCCGCCATCAAATGCGCGACGTCATCGGCGGCCAGCGGCAACGCGCCGACCAGGTCCCAACCCGACAAGGCAAACACGCCGGGTTGCATGGCGTTGTACATCGCCAACAACAAATGGATCTGGCGGATTTGCTCTATGTCCGCCGGTGTAATCGCGTCCAGGTCACGAATACCCAGCGCTGCGGTGATGATGCTGGCCGTGGTGCAGGACACGCCGTTAGTGACGAATTTCAGGTTATACGGCGCATGCTCGCCGGCCAGGCGTTCGTACATCTGTTCGCGGATATGCTCGCGCAGGATGCTGCCGGGGAAGGTCTGGCCCTGGAACAGGTAACTGTCATGCGCGTGCAATGTCCAGAAATGCACCAGCTCCAGCGTCATCTCATCATGGTTCTGCAACGCGTGAATCAACGAGCCGGGGTCGATGCCCTGGCTGTGCATTTCGCGCAGCATCAGGCGCAGAAACTCCGTGTCGCCCATCAGCAACGCATGTTGATACGCTGGCCGGGTGATGAAGTCATAGGACAGGTCGGCGCCGCCGTGGGACATCGCGGCAATGTCGTCAACCGTGAGGTTCAACTCCTGAAAGCTGAAACCGCCGGCCTTGCGAATCGCACCGCCGAGCAACTGGTTGCCGGTGATCGACAGCGGGTGGCTTTCTGACCAAGCGGTGCCGTCCAGCTTGCGCTCCACGCCAAGGAAGCCGTTGGCGTCAAGGCGCAGGATCTTCGCGCCCATCACGTCAATCGCATGCAAGGCGTCGCCAATGATCATCTGCTGCGCGGCGAACGAAGGGTCCAGCCAGTTGAGCGACGGCTGGCCTTCCTTGAAGTAATGCAGGTACACCCAGCGGCGTGGTTTGCCATCGACGCCCACCACCACCGCGGTGGCGCTCCAGTCGGTTTCCTTGACGCCGGGCTCGAAAAAGATCACCCGTTGCAACTGGCCGACAATGTAGTGCTTGTCGCGCAGCGCATCGACCTGCAAGGGGCTGAGGTTCTGCGCATCACGCCCCTCGGCCACATCGGGCAGCAACGGCCAGTCTTCCTCGCGTATTTCGACCATGTGGTAAAGGCCGGGATAGTCCTCATACGCCATCTCGGCCAAGCGAAAATCTGCGCCCTTGCCGGTGTGGGACGGGATTACGTCGTCGATGATCACCGCGTTGTGCGCGGCGGCCATGCGCGTCAACGCTTGCAACTGCGCCTCGGTGCCCAGTTGCGGGTCGATGTCGAAACTGATGCGGTCAAAATTGCCGTCGATGGTTGGCGTATGCCGAGTACCGGAGAGGCCCCCGGACTTTTTCAGCGGGCCGTTGTGAATGCCCTGGATGCCGATTTTCGACAGCGCATGCCACAGGCTCTCATCGCCCAACGCCTCCAGCACCGTGCCGTTCTCACGCGTGACAATCGAGGCCGGGTAAGCGGTAAACCACACCGAGGACAAGGCTGAAGCATCGCGCGGCCGAGTGTGCGCATAGGGCTGTTGCCACAACCGCCCCTGCCCCGAATAGAGCTTGGCGCGTTGGCGCGCCGCGTTGAGCATCGATTGTTGCACCAGCCAGTTCACATGATCGTTGTCCGCCGCCGTCATAAGCCTACTACCTGTGGTCGTGAAAAGGTTACTCGTAAGCATAGGAGCCGCAAGCGGGGCTATTCGTTGCATCGCAATGCGCTTAACCAGGGCAACTGCCGATACTGCATGGGCGTAAACCCGGTCAACGCCTTGAATTGGCGGGTAAACGCGCTGTGGTCGGTGTAGCCACATTGCAGCGCCACCTGGGTGATCGGCAACGCGCTGCGCAGCAACCGATGCGCGTGTTCCAGGCGCACTTTCTGGATCATTTGCCGGGGCGTCAGGTGAAAGATGCGCTTGCAGTAGCGCTCCAACTGCGCCACGGAAATGCCGGCGACCTGCGTCAGCTCAGCGAGGCTGATGCGCCGGTTGAAATGCGCGCGGATGTAATCATCGACAGCCGCCAGGCGCTGGTACGCCGGATGGGTTTGGCTGGCCGATTGCAGGTCGACCGAAATTCCTGCCAGGCCGATGATGTGGCCTGCATGGTTGTACAGCGGCGATTTATGCGTGAGGCACCAGCCGGGCTCGCGGCTGCCGTAGAGGTGCAGTTCAAGCTGATCGTCCAGCACCTCGCCGTGTTGCAGCACACGCCGGTCCTGCTCGGTGTAACCCGGGCCAAGTTGCGCGGGGAACACCTCGGCGCTGGTCTTGCCGAGCAACGGTTGCAGATGTTTAAGGCCGCAGCGTTGCACCAGCGTGCGGTTGGCCAGCACGTAACGGGCGTTGATGTCTTTGATGAAAATCGTCGCATTGGGGATCACATCGAGCATCGGCAACAACTGCGCGACCCCGGCCAGTAACTGCTCGATGCTGTGCGGGCGACTCGCCTCACTGCCTTGGCAGAGGGTCGTAAACACGCTGTGCAACATGCCTTGCACCCCACATTTTTCAGGTTGACTGCGAGCAGAGTGCCGCAAGCCCGCAGTGCTGTCGAGCGCGGCAAACTATGCCGATTTCGTCACTCAAGCGAACGCAAACCATCAATCGTTGGCGCACCGATCGGTTCACGCTGTGCGCACTGCCTGCCTCGTGAATAACTCACAAAAAGGCGACAAAAAAAGTGCCTGAGCCCTTCCCCGCCCGCTGCACGGAGCCTGTTATGAAACGCCTGCACGTCATTGATTCGCACACCGGCGGTGAACCCACGCGCTTGGTGCTGACGGGCTTCCCCGAGCTTACCGGCGCGAGCATTGCCGACAAACGCGACAACCTGCGCGACGCACATGACGCATGGCGCCGCGCCTGCCTGCTGGAACCTCGCGGCAATGACGTACTGGTCGGCGCGCTGTACTGCGAGCCGGTAACGCCAGGCGCGACGTGCGGGGTGATCTTCTTCAACAATGCCGGTTACCTCGGCATGTGTGGCCACGGCACCATCGGCCTGGTTGCCTCGCTGCACCACTTGGGTCGCATCGAACCCGGCGTTCATCGCATCGACACGCCGGTGGGCGCCGTGACCGCGACGCTGCACGAAGACGGCGCCGTGACCTTGCGCAATGTGCCCGCCTATCGCTATCGCCAGCAGGTACCGGTGGACGTGCCAGGTTATGGCGTGGTGCACGGCGACATCGCCTGGGGCGGCAACTGGTTTTTTCTGGTGTCGGAGCACGGCCAAACGCTGCACATGGACAATGTTGACGCCCTCACCGACTACACCTGGGCGATGCTCAAGGCCCTCGAAGCCCAAGGCATTTACGCGGCCGACGGCGAACTGATCGACCATATTGAGCTGTTCGCCGACGACGCCCAGGCCGACAGCCGCAACTTTGTGATGTGCCCCGGCAAGGCCTACGACCGCTCGCCCTGCGGCACCGGCACCAGCGCCAAACTCGCGTGTTTGGCCGCAGACGGAACACTCAACCCTGGCGCCTCGTGGGTGCAAGCGAGCATTACCGGCAGCCTGTTCCAGGCCCACTATGAATGGGATGGCGACCGTGTAAGCCCGTTCATTACCGGCCGCGCCTACATGACCGCCGACAGCACCTTGCTGATCGACGAGCAGGACCCTTTCGCCTGGGGCATCTGAGCCCGCACTTTACTTTCACCGAACGTTGCAAGGAGCTAGCGCCATGCAAAACGCCATCTTTACCGGTTGCATCCCCGCGTTGATGACCCCGTGCACGCCTGAGCGTCGACCGGACTTCGACGCTTTGGTTGCCAAGGGCCACGAGTTGACCGAAATCGGCATGCGCGCCGTGGTGTATTGCGGCTCCATGGGTGACTGGCCGCTGCTCACCGAGGCCGAGCGCCAGGAAGGCGTGGCGCGCCTGGTGGCCGCTGGCGTGCCGACCATCGTCGGCACCGGCGCAGTCAACAGCCGTGAGGCGGTGGCGCATGCTGCACATGCCGAAAAAGTCGGCGCGCACGGCTTGATGGTGATTCCGCGCGTGCTGTCCCGGGGCGCCTCGGCCACCGCGCAAAAGGCGCACTTCTCAGCCATCCTCAAGGCCGCGCCGAACTTGCCGGCGGTGATCTACAACAGCCCTTACTACGGCTTTGCGACCCGCGCCGAGCTGTTCTTTGAACTGCGCCGCGAACACCCGAACCTGGTCGGCTTCAAGGAGTTCGGCGGCGCTGCCGACCTGCGTTACGCGGCAGAGAACATCACCGCGCAGGACGAAAACGTGAGCCTGATGGTCGGCGTCGACACCCAAGTGGTGCACGGCTTCGTTAACTGCAACGCGACCGGCGCGATCACTGGCATCGGCAACGCGCTGCCACGCGAAGTGCTGCACCTGGTGGCCCTGAGCAAACAAGCTGCCAATGGTGACGCCAAGGCCCGCCGCCTGGCCCGCGAGCTGGAAGCTGCGCTGGGCGTGCTCTCGTCTTTTGACGAAGGCTGCGACCTGGTGCTGTTTTACAAGCACCTGATGGTACTCAACGGTGACCAGGGTTATGCCCTGCATTTCAACCCAACCGATGCGCTCAGCGATGCCCAGCGCGGTTACGCCGAGCAACAGTACACGCTGTTTCGCCAGTGGTACGCCCACTGGTCGGCCGAACTTGAGGCCTAGGCCATGCCCGACACTCGCAGCGCCGATATAGCCGTCGTCGGCGCCGGTATCATGGGTGTCGCCTGTGCCTTGCAATTCGCGCGTCAGGGCAAGCGCGTGGTGCTCATCGACCCGCAGGCACCCGGCATGGGCGCCTCGTACGGGAATGCCGGGCACCTGGCGACCGAGCAGGTTTTTCCGATTGCCGATGTCTCAATCCTCACGCGGCTGCCGGCCATGCTGATGGACCCCATGGGCCCGCTGCGCCTGGACTGGCAATACCTGCCCCGCGCCCTGCCCTGGTTTGCGCGCCTGCTGTTGAACCTGCGCCCGGCGAACTACCAGCGCACGGTGGCGGGCCTGCGCGCGCTCAATGAAAGCAGCCTGGGCGCCTGGCAACGCTTGCTGCGCTCAATTGATCGTGCGCACCTGCTGCGCGAAGACGGCTCGCTGCTGGTGTTCGAGCGTGCCGAGTCACGTGGAGCGATCGATGCGCTGCGCCAGCGTATGCAACAACAAAACGTCGCGGTGGCGTTGTGGTCAGCCGATGCGATTCGCACGCTGGCGCCGCAATTGAGCGATGCGCTTCAAGGCGGTCTGTTCTTCCCGAGCACCGGGCATTTTCTGGACCCCTACCAAGTGGTCTGCGAGTTGGTCAGCGCAGCCAAGGCCGAAGGCGTGCAGTTGCTCAAGCAACGCGTGCTGGATGGGCGGCTGCGGGCGCACGGTGTGTCGCTGATCACCGACCAAGGCTCGTTTACCGCACGCCAGGTGCTGATCGCATGCGGCGCCCACTCGGCCAAGCTCACCGCGGCACTGACCGGCAAAAAAGTCCCGCTGGATACCGAGCGCGGTTACCACCTGATGCTGCCGCACGAGCACAATCGCCTGCCGTTTGCGGTGACGTCGTTCGAACGCAAATTCATCATGACGCCCATGAGCGCAGGCCTGCGCCTGGCCGGCACGGTTGAGTTCGCAGGGCTCAAGCGGCCGGCGAATATGCAACGTGCCTGGCAGTTGCACCGGCTGAGCCAGGGCTTGTTTCGTGAGGACCTGAGCGCGGAAGGCGCAACAACGTGGATGGGGTTTCGGCCGTCGTTACCCGACTCGCTGCCGATTATTGATCAGGTGTGCGACGGCAAGGTGTTACTTGCGTTCGGGCACCAGCATTTAGGCTTGACGCAGGCGGCGGTGACGGCGGAAATGGTTGCGCGGTTGGCGACTTCAACGCCGTCGTCGTCGCCTTATCGACTGGACCGGTTCTGATTAAACCCATCGACCGAGCTGTTTAAGCGCGGGTTTGGGATGCGTTTAACAGCGCATCAGCCATCTGTTGAATCTCATCGCGCATCCACAGCTTCGCCAGCCAGCCCGCCGGAATGCCTTGCACCGCGTAGTACGCCCCGGCCAACTGGCCCACAATGGCTGCGGTGGTGTCCGCATCGTCACCCAAATTCGCAGCGGCGAGCACGGCATCGGCAAAGCTGTCGGTGTGCTGGAAGCACCAGAACGCGGCCTCCAAAGACGCCACCGAATACCCGGAACCGGTGATCTCATCGCGTGATTTATGGCGATACTCGCCGCCTGCGATGGCAATCACTTCAGGCGCGGTCAAGCCACCGGCAGACAGGCTCAAAACGTCATCTTTAGAGGCTCCGCTCAGGGCGTTGCTGATGGCGCACGCCAGCACCACACAGCACTCGATTGCCTCCTGAGCCGCATGCGTGGTGCATGAGCTTTTGATGGTAAATGTGCGCACGTTTTGCGCGTTGGGGAAGAAGTACAACACCACAGGCGCAAGGCGCATCATCGAACCGTTGCCGGCGGAATACGGATGTGTAGAACCGGCGAAGGGGTCGCCGCTTTGCTCGAATGTGGCCAATGCCTCACGCACGGTCATGCCGATATCAAAACATTCGCCGGTAGCGCTCAGGTAACCCCGCTTCCACCAATTCAAGTAGCGACCCATCTGGTCTTTGGCGTCAAAGCCGCCCTTGCGCAACAGGCTTTCGGCGAGGCACAACGCCATCGACGTATCGTCCGTCCATTGGCCGGGTTTGAGCTTGAATGGGCCGCCGCCGAGCATGTCGGTGACCGGCGTAAACGAGCCGCGCGGCATGAACTCGACGGTGGTGCCCACGGCGTCACCGCAGGCCAAGCCGAGCAAACTACCGCGATAGCGGTCTGAAAGCGTAATAGACACCGGCGCTCCTTGATCAAAACGCGTGCAAAAAAATGAGTCAACGGCGCCCATGCTACTTCACCCATCGCTTCTCCTTCGAGGGGCGATAGCCGAAATATGCGCTGTAACATCGACTGAAATGACTCGGCGAAACGAACCCGCACGCCACCAGCACCTCCACCTGCGACAGCTCCGTATGCTGCAACAAGCGCCGTGCCTCGGTGACGCGTAATTCCAGGTAATAGCGCTGCGGTGTAGTGCCCAGTTGCTCCTTGAACAGCCGTTCGAGCTGGCGACGCGAGCGGCCCGCGTACACCGCCAGTTGGTCCAGCGCCAAGGGTTCTTCGAGGTTGGCGTCCATCAGTTTCACCACCTCGCGCAGCGGCGCGCTGACGCACAGGTTTTCCGTGGGTTTAATGCGCCGGTAGCGCGACTCCTCGAAGGCCAGAATATCTTCAACGCCTTCGACCAAGGCTTTGCCATGCAGGCCTTTGATCCAATCCAACGCCATATGAAACGCACCCGACGGGCTTGCGGCCGTCAGGCGGTCACGGTCGATCACGTAAGGTTCGCTGGTCACCAGAGCGGCTTTGGACACCTCAGCCAGCGCCGGTCGATGTTCCGGGTGGATGGCGCAGCGGTAACCCTGCAACAGGCCGGCGTGGCCAAGAAACCACGCACCATTCCACAGCCCTGCGAGGCTTACACCCTGTTCGGCAGCGCTGCGCAATAGCTGAATAAACGCGTCATCGGCTTTGAGCTCGGTACGCAAGCCACCGCAGATCACCAGCAACTCCAGGGCCGGCAATGCCGACAGCTGCAGGCGTGCATCGGGGCGGATCACCAGGCCCAAGTCGCTGATCACTTCGCCCTCGCCGCAGCCGAACGTGCGCGTGGCAAACAGTTCAGGTCGCAACAGGTTGGCAGTGATCAGCGTATCGAGAGCCTGGGTGAAGGCTGGCAGGGAGAAGTGCTCAAGCAGCAAAAAACCGACGCGGGTGACCGGCGACGGCTGCTGAGGATGTTCATTCAGATAGCGCAGGTTCTTGCCTTGCATGCCACCGCTGAACTGGCGTCTTTCCATTGAGGGTCAGCCCACGCTTATTGTTGATGCCGTGGGCGCCATCTTAGAGGATCGGGCTGCCGAAACGGCGAAAACGTGGCATCCAGTTATCCAGGATCTGTGCGGACGCCAACACATGATGCGCACAGCCGATCAACAACCGGCGATGCCCGGCGCGCTTTACCCTGGCAAAAGCGGCTCATTGCATTCGCAGGGTCGCATGAAGCGTACATCAAGGCTAAAAATACACCGCGCATCTGATACGGTTTTTTATTTGCCATCTGCATCTGTATTGAAAACTACCACGGGCGGACAATACCCCCATTCCCGACACCCTTGTCGAGCGCGGCAGGAACATTTCTGCCGTACCCTTCCCTTCGGAGGCGTTATGACCAAGATGGCACTTTTTCTGTTCGGCTTTTTAGTGCTGACCATCGGCATTGGCTTGCTCGCGACCATCTCACCGGTTTAGGCACACGTGATTCGACGCTGCCGGGGCATTGGCACAGCGTGCGCATCAAAGGCAGAATGGGGTTCTGCGACGCCATTTGGATCAGGATGACTTTTTGATAAACGATCTCGACGGTCCCAGAACCGCTCAGCAAGAACTGTTTTATGACCTGGAAGATGCCGCGGCTGTTATTGGATGGTCGGTGGTTGAGCTGACGGCCATGGCGGCCCTTGGCAAAACACCTGATGAAGCAGCGACGCTGATGAAAGTCTGTGCGTTGCTGGCTGCTCAGCAGGAGAAACTTGGTGTGTATGCGGGTGAAGCCAAGGCGCAACGCATTAGAAGGTCTGAAGTGGGCGATTGACGGTTGCGCGCGGCAACCGAGGAAAACACCGACGCTTTGAGTAGCTGCGTTCAAATTGAATTGATTCGGTCAACTACCCTGCTGGGGATCAGCTTTTCTTTTCCAGCCTGGCGCATAGACTCACCATATTTCTTATAGTAAATCCTTGATGCACTTTTATTGGATGACCACAACACGTCCGCTATATTTAGTTTCAGGACTATTCGATCTGGAGAAACTGACTCAACAGCTTTAAGGAGCTTATAAGCTAACGTGTTATCGCCTGCTTGGGCAAGTGCATAACCGAAATCGTTATAGATGATGCAATTTGACGTATTGACAGGAAAGTCTTTGTTTAATTGATCGAGCCTATCAGGGGCCAAATACGCCTTGACCCCTGCATAGTCCTTGTCTTTCAAACGTGCCAATACCACCTGGTGAGCCAGCCCTAACGAATCCGTAGGGTTACCCAACTCAAGTTCCGTAACTTTTTGGCTGGCGATTTGACGAGGTAAATACCACGCATAACTAATTCCACCCTCCTCCAGACTTCCCTCGTAACCAGAAAGCGCTTGAGAGAATGCAACATTTTTCTTAAGCAGACTTAGCGTGTCGCCCTCATATACAAACGTCTCATACTGAGTGCCATTCAAACCGAGTCCCGGATGCCGAACGGGCCATGCGCATGTAAACAAGAAGTACGCTTTTTTTGCGTTGACGATGAATGCATCTTTTAGCACCGCATCCCCACCTTCAGGCTCGCAGGTGTCGGGAAGGTTAAATCGATTACCGTTTTTATCGACCAAAACAGCTGAAACAGTTTCGCCATCGCTACCCATTACCTGTGTAAATTCTGCCTTTAGTGCGTCATTGAAAGCAGGATGGAGGTCATAAATTCTATTTTCCGCGAGCGCGGCAACAGACCAGACCAATGATGCGGCCATTACAAGTTTATTCATTAATTAAGGCTCCCCCTGTCACAGTGAAAAATTTTTCAAAAAGGTCACTGTCTGCACGTGCTTTGCGCTTGTTCAGCACCCACCCACATCGTCACATAATAACCAGCCACGTATTTCTTTGCCCTTCACCGTTTTATATAAAATGGAAACCCACCCAGCCGAAATAGACTCTTGCATTACCTTATCCCCTTTTACCAAATACATTTTGGTCGGGTCTACAACGGTCATTGAAGAATATATCACTGCCTTACGAGCGACCGTCAATTCTGTCGGCAAGCCGCTCAGCCAGCGCTTGTAGCTTTTAGACTTTAACTTATCGATAATTGCACCACGCGCTTTGTACGGGTAGGTGTAAATAGACGTATCGTTGTCAGCCGCATGAATGACTACATCAGCACCGCTCCCGAAATAATCAGTGAGTTTTTGATCGAGCAGAAAATCTTTACCTTTTTGATGAAAGACCATAACACTGAAATATTCGCTGCCATAGCTGACGCCAGTAAATGCGCGAATTGGCGCACTGTGAATAATGAAAATCGTAGGGTTACCAGGCGCGACATCCGCTACAAAAGCATCTTCTACCACTCCTGGATCCGCAACGTACGGCAATCTGGCGATAAATTTTATCGCGCCTGTAGAGCAATCAATAAAACTAACGCCAATACCCATCTCCGGAGTTGATTTGCCTTCGTCTTCAAGCACTGCAACTGGACCGAAGACTAAAAAACCACCACCTACTGAAAGCGGAGGATACGATGCATCGCTTTTATCGGGTTCGCACGCGTAGGCAGGCGGCGCGCAGAGACAGGTGAAAAGAAATAGCGCCCCTGTAAACTTCAAATAACTATTCACCCAGCACACATCCAAAATGAGTATTCATAGATTTTATCATTGGTCGAGCAGACGAACCATTATCATTAATCATGCTGTGCATCCCTGTAGGTCTTTAATAGATCGGCATTTGAAATTGCATTCTTGCCTTACAGCGCTCCGCAACCTCGCCGAGAGGACTATCAAGCTCAAGCATCAAAGCCTTGTATTGCTCATTCAGTAATTTATCGATCTTCTTATAGGCGACGCTGAAGCAATTAATAATATCCGGATTGATTAAAGCAGCAGCCCACACCGAGAGTCTGCGGACACGGAACCGATTAATGAGTAAATAACACAAGAAATTGCGCATACCCTGCCAACTACCATTAACACTCGCATAACATTTACACCTTGACGAAATTGTCTGGAGTACCACCCATACGCTTAAAAAACGGTCGAAGGATACATGAAAAACGCGAATCTTTTGTTATCGCCTGACTTGGACACCCACTCTCCGCGGTATCCCTCACCGTCAGATGAGCCAGAAAACTCTGCACGCTCGGAAGCTTTACCCGAACTGAATTCTATGAGGTTAACCTTACCAGCCCCGATGCATCCGCTAAGCACAATTTTTTGCTGTGAGGTTACGTTCATACTATCTCCGAACACATTCCAAATTCAGTGGTCGATGGTGATCGAGATTGGCGCGATACCTAACGCCCGAAATGCTTTAGCTCACACATAATTACTGAGCTTTTAAATAGGCCTTTATCGCTGCTGCATTTTTATACTTAAAACTCTGCGGCACCCCACTTTGAAAACCTTCAATACCACCAAGCCGCCCATCAAACTCAATTAACTTATTCGCAGACAGTGTGTTGTTAGCTTTTTTATAATAGCCGAAGACTTGATAAAGTGTGCCGTACGTCCCATCGCCTCTGCTTGTTAACTCCCAAGATACCAACGTTAAAACATTGATTTTACCCTTCACGGGATAGAAAAATATTGACTCGACCTTAGGGCTAGACCCGGCCACATCGTATTTATCTACCAACTGCCTCGTCTTGACGCCATCTGCACCTATCACATCCAAGACTAACGAGACGGGGAATTCTTCATCGCCGGTTTCTAGAACAGATAATTCCCCCCCATCAACTACCGCTGTCTTATAGGGGCCTTGAATGAGTCGACCTTGCAAATATCGCTCATCAGCTTTTACTGACTCGCCAACAAAAAATAAAACCAAAGCGATTAAAACGATATAATGCCGCATTATAAAGACCCTTTTATAAAAATCGTTATACTCAAAAGGTAGACAAACACTCCCCCCACCCTACATTTTTAATAACAATTAAATGATGTAAATCCATCTACATGTTGCGATCCTTTTAAGAAGCCTCATCAGCTATTTCCAGGCTTTTTCTTGCAGTTCATTCAGCTCTCGACTCAACGCGCTTGGGTATTTTCGCCCTGTTACCGTTTTGCATCATTGCATCGCGATACTCAGCATAATATAACTTGGCTTCATTTCGTTTACCCAGCGCCCACAGCGAGTCGGCGGTATTCAGTTTTAGCGGGATCCTACTCGGGGCAATATCTAACAGTCTCTTGTAAATTTGCATCGCAATAACATGCTCTCCCTCGTTTGCCAAGTAAAATCATATGTCGTTTAACGCCGAAATATTTTGCTTTTGCGGGAAGCAGGCCATATAGGATTGAGCGCCCATAAACATCTCTGACTTAATCGCTTCTTTCCGAGATGTTTTAGCAGCAATATTAATAACTGCTTTGACTAAATTTTGCGGCGATATTATTTCGAGTTCGGGTTTAACTATTTCTCCGGCATCAGTGACCCACTCTCCAACCTTCCAACTTCCTGAACAAAACTGCGCAGGTCGAGTAAGCAATACACATCCGGACTGGAGAGAAATCATATCGCAATAATTTTTTTCCGTTGTGCTAATTTGCTCGCCATCATTTAGCACCCCGAAAACCGATCGTTGCAAAACGACTAAGCTTCTATCAGGTGCAAGTGCGTCCGAACTTATGCCTGCGCCAACGCCTATATCGTTACTCAGAAAAGGATCGTAAATAGAAAAGCGAGTATTGGAATTTTCGTAGCTGACTTGCTGCCAAACTGAACTTTCAGCACGCCACCCACTAAACTTTAACGTAGCACCATTCGCTCTAACGAGGTCGAGGCCGTCAGCGAAAACCATGCTGCTAAAGCATGACAATACAACAGCATATTTAAAGCCGAAAATCTTAGAACTTTTCAATTTAAAGTTCCGTCTTAACGTTATCACCACGGGTATCTGGCGTACCGCGTCCGCCTAAGCCGTACTCACTCTGGCTGCGCGGGTATTTTGCTCGTTGCTCGAGTAGTCCTGTGCTCATCGGAAGCTTCCTGCTTTAAAGACACTGAATTGCGCTGTTAGCAGCAACGCCTTGCATCGCCAAGCGTGCCACGGCGCGTGCGCCGATCTCACGTTGGCTCTTCTCAACATCCAGATAACACGCCATCGCTCGAGGCAGATCTCTCGAAACCAGCTTACCTGTCTCATAAGACTCACCCAACTGAATCAGCGCGCTTGCTGAGCCCTGTCTCGCAGCACCTTCAAGGGAAGCGAGTGACTTTTGCGGATTGATACAAGCGCGCGACTTGTCGTACTCCCCCTCATCACAATAGAACTCAGCTAATGCGACACCCGCGTCAGCAATCCTGTTTGAGGCAGTGATCAGAAGGTCGTAGATCCTGGGCGTGGCTAACTGCGGCGCCTGCCCCGAAAGGCTTATGCTGGCCGCAGCAAATGCCGCTTCAGCCGATCCTTTTTGTGCGCCATCAAGGTAACTGTCCAAGGCGGCCTCGTACAACTGAGCTGAAGAGTCTGACTGCACATAAATGCCTAAATCGTTAAACATCGCTCCTCTGCGCAATGCACGCTCATCTGCCGGCAGTGCGGAGGCCTGCGCCTGAGCATCCAGCACCGTTTCGAGAGACCAATCCTCAAGGCGATTAACCACCCAGCAATCACAGTGCTTGAAGGTGAGTATTTTCAAAACTGAACCTTGCTGGTCTCGTGCAATGAGCCTGTTCGGTAACTTAACCTGAACGATCAAACCAGACTTCAAGGAAAATTCATTCAAATCGTCCGCGTCCAGAGCCGTGATTTTTTCTGTATCACTCTGGGTTTGCTTCCATCAGCGGCGACCTCCAGCTTCAGCAATGGAGATGCGCTAAAAGCCTGGCGCACTTCGGGTGTGGCTGAAAATTCTTTCACAAACGCCGCGAAGTCATGACTTGGGCAGCTCGCTGCAACAGCTACTGAACCCGATCCGCATGCCAGCAGCACCAACACTCTGACACTGAAAAGCCAAAACCTAATGTCCATTTTCATACCAATCATTCCTCAGACAACAAGAAAAATCTTCGGCGCCGTCTTTCATCATCGTTTTCATCCTGGCTTCGATGACGATCCTCTCCCAAGCGTTCAGGTGAATGTCGGTCCCTGCGATCACGCGTTGCGCCGTGCCCAATTTCACATGCCGATTTTGCGCAATGGATAAGTATTCGTCCATGCGCACCTCAACTTTTTGGTGGGCGTGCGTGGTGCCGGGTTATTCAGCTTTCAGCTCGTTGTAGATTCCTTTCAACGGTGTCGTCGCGTTTATTACCGACGAGGATTTCATTGCCGTATTCGATGTTTTCGCCCTATTCACGCCTAAAGTACGTGGTTTTCTTTGTAATAAAGATACTGCCGATCAACGATTCGCCGGTCGCTTTCAAGGAAAATCAATAGCACCTCCTTACCGATACGCGGGATGGTGATGCCACCATAGCGGTCACCTGATCAGCAGCTTGAGATGCATAGCCAGCAGTTGGTTTTGTCGTTGGCCAAGCCTTCGCGATGTTGGAGTAACAACCATAAAGCGTTCCACCCAGGTCGGAAAGTTCCAGGAAGCGCCCAGTGGTGGGCATGGTCTGGTTGCCCCAGCCTTCCGCTTGGTGGTAGTCGGCGCAGTGGCGCTCGACGGCGCGATGACTAAAGAGCTCCTGACGTGAGTGCGTCAGCAAACAGCTTGGGCCAGGCCAAGGCCGCGCCCAACCTCTTCAGGTTTATAGGTGGCATCGAGTAAGTTCGTCATTTTTCAAAGTCGTCAGCTTGATGGGGGACGCGACCAGTGCGCGTGGCCAAGCGAACCGCGAAAAAAACTTTAAATAAACTTAATTATTTCCAACTACAATCGAACTATCTCGAACCCACCCTTTGGTGATAACCTTTCCAATATAAGTCACCTGATAATACAGACCTTCCCCGCTTTCATAATAGTCATTAAGAACTATTTTATCTCCCTTCAAGAGATAAGCTTTTTTTTGGTCAAAACCGCCATCTATGTTTTTTTCTAAAAAGTAAACTTTGTCTTCGGAAACAGTCGCTTCCACAACGTTACTTGTACTTTGCTTTAGAATCTGCGGCTCAGAGCATGATGATTCAGTACACATCTGTCGCCTTTCCAGTTGCTCCGAAAATTCTTCTGAATTTTCGCACTTATAATAATCTTTGATCTTATCGGAATAGCACAACTTTTCCCTGCGCCTAAACGGACCATCAGTATAATCACTGAAAATTCCGCCATTAATAAAGTCGGGATTAGTAACGGTTTTCACCCTTGAGGTTTTAAATTTGCCCAACCCCACGTCATGGACAAACAAAGAATAACTCTCATTCACGTCGCTTTCCCCATATTTCAGCGCAAGTACGCAAACTTTCGGATTACCGGCAGCTCCGAAATACCCCAAAAGCTCGCCAGATTGCTTATCAAAATTTAGTAGATACGTTTCATTCATACTATTTATTATACTGACTACACCACCACGAACTTGAACTGAGTCATCACCACCTATACAGTCACCCGTTACATTTCGTTCCGTCTGCGGCGGAATAGTTACTTGTTCAAAGTGGGCGCGGACTGGAGCCGAAATTATAAGCCCAATTATAAAACACGCTGAAAAAGTCCTCATCTAACGACCTCTTTAATTTTAAAAAATGAACGCCATTCCGCTCTTCAGAAAGGAGTAAAACAACTGGCCATTGTATCGATCTGGCTTTTCACAGCTACTACGCAATGCCACCTAGGATATTCATATGATACCCACTACCAGCGAAACAACCGCACAGCAGGCCTACCACTCACATTCTCGCCCTGACGAAGATACTACATTTACAGTCGTATAAAACGAAAGCTTTTTGCCGTTTTTCTTAGCACACAGATTGATGAGACACTAGCCCCTTGAGCTAACACTTAATATTCACCGATTATGTTTCCTTTAAAGACCGCCAACCATATGTTTGTAGCTTGCTGTGGTATTCGCGAATATACTTCCTCGGCCCTCTATTTTTCAAAACTAAAGAAATTTGCGTGATTTTTGATCAGGGAATAAACACTGCCAGGCCTCATTCATCAAATCCTGCCAAAGTAAAATGGCTATCTATCAGCTTCGGAGCAGCTGAGTTTTTTGATGGACGCGGAGGCAATCGGTATCACGCAGTTTCTACGCTGTTCACCAGTTGGCCGAAGGGGAGTTAAGCTTAAAACAAAATGAATACCATCGTCTTTTACGGAAATATCGTCAAAACTAACATTCGAAAAATCAAAATCAAAATTTTTATCTTCAAATGAGCAAACGTTTGACGTCGATAATACAGCCCAGTTGTTCTCGGCACTAAGCACCTGCACTACAAGACAGCTATCATTGAACGTTTTTACATATCTAACAACATTATCCCCTATACGACCCGTTGCTACCTGTGAGACAGCACCCAACTCTGGAATACCTGCGACTGCGCCACCGATTGAAAATATTAAAAAGATGGGGATAATGCGAGAAACCTTCATGAATCACCTCAAATAAGCAGCATGTCTATTAAATAGATCTTCAGGTACATTACGCCAAATCAAGCCTTTTCACATTTAATAAACCAGGCTTTACATCCAGACATGAACCCTACTCAGGCCTGTGTTGTTCAGCTACCGACAAGTACCTCATAGCGGCTTTATGTGACAAATACTTTTGAGTTTCTAAATTAAAAACGAGAGCAGGTGTAACGCACCCTTTTCTCATAACCCAATCGCCTGGTGAGTTCTTCTCAAGCTCCTCTGAGATTTTTGTTAGAGCGTCGCCTCCCAAGCCAGCCACGCAAGCGCCGAACACGCTGCTATAAGCGGCTTCTGCATGGTCGTTATTTTCAACCAGCGACTGATACGTTACGGAGCTAAATGGCACTTTTTCTTTTTGATAAAATGTATTAGATAATGAAATCTCATCCGCAGACGCTACAACCTCTTCACTTAACAGTAAAAACTGTTCATCCTTGAAAAACGCGATGATACTTCTATCATAGCAAACGCTACTTGACGGGCTGCAGAACCGATATCGCAACGAGATGTTATTATCTGCGACTGATAATCCTTGAAAAATCTCCAAACCACCTTTGTTTTTAATGCTATTAGGAACCAGTTCTTCATTACGCAAAATTTCTCTGCTATTTGAAATGACACTTAACGTGTAAAATTGACCACCTTTATCTACAAGTTTTATTGTATCTGGATTTCCATCGCCGGTTACATCTCGCTTCATCACTAAAAAATCTGATGCGCTTGCAATGCTAATGATCGCATTAAAAGAAAACGCAATAAAAAATTTAAAAACTGATAATAGATTCATGGCATGTACTCCAAACCATCTTACAAAAAATAGGACACCCAAGCTTAAATATTTTTATTCTTAAATCTGACACCTGATACTAGCGGTTGAACGTGTAGCTTGTTTAGCTGTTAAATTGGTCAGGCCCGCATTGGCGAGCCTCCAAGTTAACGTATTACCCGCAAAAGACACTTATGTAGGACGAAGAAGTTTTATCGAAGCAAATCGCTTAAAGACGCTTTATCATAACGACTAAATTTATTAGCAATATTATCTGACGACACATCTAAATATACGGCATCATTCAAAGCATTGGCTTGATACACAGAAAAAACCGGATTTAGGCCAAACAAGTGTTTTTTTGTCTTCTGGTCGATTAATGTTTCAGGCACTGAAGAGCTCAAATCTTCCTGGGAACCATAAACTCTCCGAAGTTTAGTGGCACCAAAATCTGCCTCATCCACATTTAGTATAGATACCGGATTGCTCAATAGCGGATCTATAACTACAACATCGGCGGTTTTTTTCCACTCATCGGTAAACGTATATGCTAAATCTTCATAATCTTCCACCAATGGCTTCTTTAAACCACACACCGCTTTGTTGATTAGTACACCATTTTGGTCATTTCTAACGTCGGCATAAATACAGTCTATAAGGATTTCTTTGCCTTGCCTAACCAATGTGAAGTACGTTCGAAAAGCCGAACGCGATGCCAAGTTTTCATAAAACAGAGCTTTACCGCCATTAAAATCAATAAGCGCCCTTGTATTTTCACCCTGAGCTCCAACAATATGCGCGAATGATTTGCTACCACCTGGCCAGGTAACATTTAAACTGTTTGTTTTTTCATCGACCGAGTAGATATCTTTTTCAGTAACCGCTGATTTTTCTGCCAGCGAGTGACCGGCGAATGAAAACGTGAGCACTGTTATGGCTATACGTACTTTTTTCAGATTCATAATTATTTAGTCTCCGGCGTGTTAGATGTGGCTTTTAATATAGATTCAAATTTTTTTGCATAGCTTGCAATTAGAGCCTTTTGATCTACGCCATTAATAACATTGCGAGCACCTTCATAATCTCTGGTCGTATTATTAACATAAGTACTCAGCTTTCCACCTGTAAATATTCCCTCCTCCATCCCCCAAATCATAATGGGTGTGGAATTTTCAAACCCGGCGGTTTCATCTGGATAATTTACAAAGTCGACTCCAAAATTTTTTTGGCTTTTTGGTGCCTTTTTCAAGTCAAATTAACTAATCCACGAGCTCGATATTTAAAGCCAGGATTTACGGTATACATGACGTTAAATTCAAGCGCACTCTGCCTTCTATAGCAATATATAAGGCTTTTAGAGATTTTAACTTTCTAAATCTATTGGTCCTCACCGTCCCGGGTTGTAGTTTTGAAAATTCCGATTAATTACCTTGGTGAAAATCAACAACCAGACACGAATCATCCCCATGATTTCCAAAAACTTCAAATTATGGAAGACAGTTCAATCCACCTAATCAACGCTTTTCCGCTTTTCATATTATAAGAAATTTTTAAGAACCCTGACTTATACTCTAAGAGACTAACCTCATCCCCTTTCACCAGATAACTTTTAATCCTGGCAGACTCTGATGGATCAGAATACAAAAAAGCCTTCTCCACATTAATTTTAGCAACCGCGCCGATGCCTTTAAGTTTTAAAGCTGCTCCACCAAAGATATCGGCGCTATTGATTTCTGAAAATTCTAACGAGTTTGGATGAATCACGTAATTAACCAGAACTATAGAAGCCACTGCTTTTGCGACATCGGCTGAGGGAAGCCGTAACTCCTTACTAGCACTATTAAATAAAATATTTCCTGTCGACCGGGAAAGTACTAACTCATCTACGCCATTAGGATAACTCCATACAATCTGATAAGAACCGCTATCTAGCATATTTATATCAGGGATATTCGAATTATCTTCAATATCTTCGAGACTTATCAACCTATGGTTTGAACCTATCAAAACACCATGATCTGTTTCGCCTTTATAAAAATCAAGCACAGCGTCAGTAGGGAATTTTGAATACTGGTAAAGGCACGCGAATTCCGCCCCTAAGTTATACTGTTTAAATAGATGGGCACCCGATGGAATTACCGTGCTGCAGTTCTCCGCACCATGAGCAACACTGTAAAATAGAAAAAAGGCAAAAAAAACATTTGAAATCTTCATTACCACTCCGCCTTAAGCTTTGTATAAGCATTAGAAATTCTTGTATCGTAGCCAACTTGATTGGCACCATTATATTTCTTCGCAATTGTTAGCCAGTTTTTGTTCTTCATCGGTTCCAACATATTTTTTTCTTTAGTGAGAAAAACCTTAAAGTATTGCAGGTGTTGAAGTGCGCAGTAGTTTTGTGCCTCTACTAGTTCGTCAACACTTTCATACAATTGGGAATAATATTCCCCCATAACCTGAAACTTACCCCAGGAACATGCCTTGCTCGCAGAATCTTTATCTAGCTCACGGGCCCGCAGCAATCTCTCATATTGTGCTTGTTCGGTACCATATGAATAACCGGATTGGTAGACATGGACTATTTTTGGTTCAGTCGTAGACAAGTCATCCAACTGTTGGCTTGTGTAGCCTTTGACTTTAAGAAAACGGTACATATAGTGACGCTCGTAAAGTATTGCAGCATGCTGTTTTCCTGCGACGAACTCCTTAAACGGTACTTTATCACCCGTTTCGGCAACAGCGATGGCGCGAAGCACTTCCCTTTCGACCCCGAGCTGCATAGCTAGTAGCTCGAAGTGCTCCTTAGTTACGTCACGAAAACCTACCTGGCAGGGTGAGTTGACGATTCCTTGCTCGAAACAGAAGCATCTATTACTTGGCAATAAGTTACTAATGATTGCTACTGGATGAAAGTGCGTTATTACACCTATGCCGTTTCCAATTGCTGCTCCACCGGTCAAGTCATCCCAAAATACCATTTCATCTATTCGTTCTTTTTCGTGCTTCAACGTCTTAGGCGAACCCTCCAACAATTGATCCAACTTGCTCCACTTAGGCGCATCGGCCTTGTCTTTCCACTCAGTCGGATGGTGTGCAATCAGCTTGCTCCACTGATCCCGCGTCTCCGCATTTTTCAGTGCCTCCGCGAGTTCGCCCGCATCGACCTCACCGTTGTGATTGGTATCGATCTTCGCAAATAGGTCTTTGAAAAACTGTGGCGTGTCCTCTGGGTCGAGGAAGCCATCCGCTGCGGTATTGCACTCCTCAACAATCTGGAAGCCCAGTTTCTCCCAATCATGCTGAGTGACGATTTCCGCTTCTGTTTTTTTGATCAGGCCGCTCACCGGCTGGCCATTCTCAATCACACTCACTTCATACCAATCTTCAGTGCCTTCCTTGATAACTGGAGCCTTACTCAAATCGACCGCATGCTGGTTCTTGAGAGGGGTCACATCCGTAGCCGGGGCTTTTTTCTTGAGTCCAGCCCCTACCGCAAGGTACAGATACTGCTTGCCGGATTTCAAGCCCGCGACGTTTTTGAGGAAATCTTTAACGCCTGCTTCGGCGGTAAAAATCTCCACGTGGACTTGGTGCTTGCTGTTGACACCACCCTCTTCGCTGGTGATATTTTCGGTGAGCCCGAGGTAACCGATCGGGTCACCCGCTTTGATGCCGGTGCTGGCCGTCTCAACGGTGTTGAAGCTGGTAGGTGTTAAAGAGGTCCAATCGAGAATGCGGTAATCACGCTGATTTTCGACACAGGCCCAAAAACTGGACGGTGCGGTTCCTGCACCCGCGAGATCGCCACTGATTTTAGTGCATTTGGCCATTCGGCGTGTAACACCGTTAACCGTTAGATTCAGCACATCCTTGCTGTCGAACTCAACAACGCTGCCGGTAATAAGCTGCAGGTTGCCCAGCTTGGCCCCTGCGGGCTGACCGTTTTGTGGCGAAGCTGGATCGGCATACAAGTCGAGTTTGTTGACAACTGTGGCCTTGACCTTACCTTGCCAGTAATTGGGGCGCAGGCGCTCAACGATTTTGTCGGCTGTCCAGATATTCTTGGGCTCCGAGTTTTGGTAAGGCGCGCCATTCTTCAGGTAGGCGAACCATACTTCAGCACCGGCCTCTCGGACTTTGCGGTTAACGTTCTTCACACTGCCGGAGAGAATTTTCCCCCTTGCATAGGTGACGTTACCGACGTCTTTCTGCTCGAGAATCTCAAGCTTGGTGCCCGTCGATAGTTTCCCTGGGGATGGGGTTCCGTTTGCTTCGGGGAATACGTCGTAGGCCTTGAAGTCGTTTACCGTCATGGTGACTTTAGGGGTGGGTCTTTCAGTTTCAGCTAATGGGTAACGCTGATACGGCAACAGATGCATATAGAGGCTGTAAAAATTCAGCGTATTTTGCTTGCCTTTATTCGGCCCTTCGTCGGGGTTAGGTACGGACTTGTACTCGTGCCGCACTAGACAGAAGGAGTTAGAGTATTTGAGTTTTTTCTCGTTATCTCCAAACGTCGACTCCAGATAATCGTCGTTAAGGCGGTAGGCAACCACTTCGCCGTCGGCCATGCAGCGCACCGGTTCATTCAGCACGCACTGAGGGGCGCTGGTGTCGGTGATGTGGATTCCGCCGTGCCAGAACTTATTACAGCCCAAGAGGTAGTGCCCAGATGTCTCCGCTCCCAGGGCCTGGTAAATCTCCTCTGCATCAGTGAACTGTTTACCGTCGGCCTTCCTGATGGGGTACTGAAAAGTCATCAGCGGCGCAGGACCGGCAGGCGCAGGGGCTGGTGCTGCAGGCGCAGGAGTTGGCTGTCCCCCCGTTTTGTACTGTGCCTTAGGGCGAAGAAATTTATCCGGCATCGGCCAGTAATTACTATTAAGGCCAAACTTAGCAGATTTCGGCCCCGTCGACGTTTGGGACCCAAAAAAATTGCCTTTTACCCGATTCGCGTCTAGATCTTCAACGACCCCGGTGTGCCCTCTGGTCACCCACAATGCGATGTCCCCACCATTAACATCGACATCGGCTAGCGGTATGACATCAAAATAAGTTGTATCGTTAGCTAACTGAGCTGTCGTTTTATAGGGAATGTCATAACCCGCATCCCGCAGCATTCGATTCAGCAAATTCGAACAATCGATTTCTTTGCGTCCGTTGTTATCTGCGTCTGCCGTACCGTGCCCGCCTAAGCCGTACTCATATTGGCTGCGTGGGTAGTTTGCTCGTTGCTCGAGTAGTCCTGTGCTCATAGGAAGCTTCCTGCTTTAAAGACAATGAATTGAGCTGCTGGCAGCAACGCCTTGCGTTACTAGGCGTGCCACGGCGCGAGCGCCGATCTCACGCTCGCTTTTTTCAACATCCTGATAACACGCCATAGCTCGAGGCAGATCTTTTGGAACCAGCTTGCCTGTTTCATAAGACTCGCCCAGTTGAACCAGCGCACCCGCTGATCCCAGGCGCGCGGCACGTTCAAGGG
The DNA here is from genome assembly GCF_049199985.1 of Pseudomonas kitaguniensis. Classification (NCBI taxonomy): domain Bacteria; kingdom Pseudomonadati; phylum Pseudomonadota; class Gammaproteobacteria; order Pseudomonadales; family Pseudomonadaceae; genus Pseudomonas; species Pseudomonas kitaguniensis. The sequence goes on along the minus strand of NZ_JBLZPT010000005.1, from coordinate 113,489 downwards.
AAGCAACTGACTTTTGCGGATTGATACAGGAACGCGACTTGTCGTACTCCCCTTCATCACAATAGAACTCAGCTAACGCGATACCCGCATCAGCAATCTTGTTTGATGCAGCGATCAAAAGGTCGTAGATCTTGGGCGTTGGTAACTGCGGCGCCTGCCCTGAAAGGCTGATGCTGGCTGCGGCAAATGCCGCTTCCGCTGAGCCTTTTTGTGCACCATCAAGGTAGCTGTCCAAGGCCGCCTCGTACAACTGAGCTGAAGAATCTGACTGCGCCTGAATGCCTAAATCGTTAAACATGGCTCCTCTACGCAATGCACGCTCATCCGCAGACAATAAAGTGGTCTGGTTCTGAGCATCCAGTACCGTTTCGAGAGACCAATCTTCAACGCGATTAAGCACCCAGCAATCAGCGTGCGTGAAGGTAAATATTTTCAGAACTGCACCTTGCTGGTCCCGTGCAATCAACCTGTTCGGTAACTTCAACTGTAGGATTAGATCAGACTTCGAAGAAAACACATTCAACTCATCTGCGCCCAGTGCCGTGATTTCTTTCTGTATTACTTTGGGATTTCTTCCATCAGCAGCAACCTCCAGCTTCAGCACTGGGGATGCAGTAAAAGCGTGGCGCACTTCGGAAGTGGCCGAAAATGCTTTCACGAACGTTGCAAAATCGTCGCTTGGACACTCCGCTGCAAAAGCCTCTGAACTCAACCCACAGGCCAGTACAACCAACCCTTTAAGGCAAAAAAGCCGTAATCTATTGTTCTTTTTCATAACCAAATCATCACTCAGAAAACACAAAAAAAGCCTTCGGTTTAACCTTCTCAGGCGGCGCATTCACCAACGCCTGATCCATCAAACTCCCCGCCTTATCCTGATCCGCAGCCCCCGGCAACAACGGTGGCTTAATCCCTATCCCCGTACCATTCCCCGCCGAACCACCCGCATTCACTTTTACCACCGGCCCGACAACCGTGATCCCGCCCGCATCGAGTTTGATAAAACTCCCGCCGGCTTTCATCGTCAGTTCCATCCCGGCCTCAATGACGATCTTCTCACCGGCCTTCAGGTGTATCTCGGTACCCGCGCTCACCAACTGTGCCGTGCCCAGCTTCACATGCTGGTTTTGCGCAATGGTCAGGTGGTCGTCCATGCGCACTTCAACTTTGCGATCCGCATACGTGGTGCGGTGTTCTTCAGCCTTTAGCTCCGTATAGGTGTTCTTCTCAACCGTATCGTGGCGTTCGTTGCCCACGCGGATTTTTTGGTCGTGCTCAATGTTTTCGTCCCAATCGCGCTGGGCGTGCAGGAAGATCTGTTCCGCACCCTTTTTGTCTTCAATGCGCAGTTCATTGAAGCCTCCGCCACCGGGTGAACTGAGGGTTTTGAACACGGTGCGGGTTTTGTTGGCCGGCAGCGGGTACGGCACCTGGTTTTCTTTGTGGTACAGGCAGCCGCTGATCAGTGGCTGGTCGGGGTCGCCTTCGAGGAAGGTGACGAGCACTTCCATGCCGATACGCGGGATGGCGATGCCGCCGTAGCGGTCGCCCGCCCAGCCGCTGGAGACGCGCAGCCAGCAGCTGGTTTTGTCGTCGGCCAGGCCTTCGCGGTCCCAGAAGAATTGCACTTTGACGCGACCGTATTGATCGCAGTGAATTTCTTCGCCTTTGGGGCCGGTGACCACGGCGGTTTGGCTGCCAAGCACGCGTGGTTTGGGGTGTTCCAGCGGCGGGCGGTAGAACACGTCCCACGGCGTGGCAATGAAGCGGTTGCGGTAGCCTTGGTGGAAGTCGTCTTTGTTGTCCGTGGTGTCGCTGGTCACCGACTCTTCGAGCACTTGCGGCTGTTTGCCTTCGTGCGAGAGTTGGGTCAGTAACCACAGGTCGTTCCACTCGGTGCGTGGGTGGTCGGAGAGTTCCAGGAAGTGGCCACTGGCCAAGGTGGTCTGGTCGCCCCAGCCTTCGGCTTGCTGATAGTCAGCGCGGTGGCGTTCAACGGCGCGTTGGCTGAGGAAGTTGCCGCGTGAGCGCGTCAGGAAACGGCCTGGGTAGTCGTAGTCTTCCAGGTCCGGGCCGGTTTTATCACCATCGGGTTTGTAGGCGGCTTCGAGTTGCAGGCTGGGCTTTTCAAAGTCGTAATCGCGACGGGTCACGCGGCCGGTGCGGGTGGCCAGGCGTACTTTAAAGCCCTTGATCACGGGTTCGTCGGCGACCATGCCGCTGCCTTGCACATAAGCAGTGGGCTGGCCGAGTTTGGGGAATATGGCCTGGTCGTCGCCAAACACCAGCACATGCGCATCCGCGCTGTGTTGAAAGTGGTAGTGCACGCCCTCTTCTTCGCACAGGCGCTGGACGAAGTGCAGGTCGGTTTCGTCGTACTGCACGCAGTAGTCGCGTTCCGGGCACGGCTGGCTGAGTTGGAAGCGGTAGGCGTTGCCCTGAATGCCATGTTCTTCGAGGATCAAGGCAATGATCTTCGGCGCCGACATTTGCTGGTAAATCCGCTGGTTAGTGCGGTGATGCAGGTATTGCAGGTGCGGCACCAGCGACACGGTGTAGCGGCTCAGGCGCTTGCCGGCGTCGCCTTGGGCAACGCGGTAGAGTTGGCCATGCACGCCACGGCCTTGCGGGTCGAACGCCAGAAAGGCCTGCTTGTGCAGGAGTTTTTCCAGGTCGATGCGCGGGTTTTCACTGACCAGTTCGAGGTCGAAGCGATACGGCTGGCTGATGCCTTCGGTGCCGGTGAACGACAGCACTTGCAGATCGCCCTCGAAGTCATCGATGGTCAGGCTGAAATGCGTTTCGTTAGACGGGTTAAACATGCTTCGCTCCCTGCTCGGTATTCATCGGCAGCAATAAGAAAATTGCGTCCAGTGCATCGTACGTAATCATGGGAGAACTACCGCGCACGGAAAAAACCATATCGCCCCCCAAATATTGCCGCAACCCTTTCGATTACTTGACTCGCTCCATGCTCGGCGGCAGGTAACTTTCGTCTATTGAAACCCCAGCGGCTTTAGCGCGCGCCTCTGTACTCAGGCGCTTATTCAGAAGCTGTTGCAGATGGGCGGGAAAAAGCTCTTTCCATTTAGGTCTGACCGACTCTTCAAAATCCCCCCTCCAGAAATTCTCCAAAGACATAAACTCAACATCTATCAGGTAAACACCTCTCCGAGCTGGATCGGCGGACGAATCTCTTCGCTGCACTGTTACATGAGACATGTAATCGCCACTGTACATATACCAGCCATAAAATCCATTCGTTGCCAACCATTCCGAAAAACTCATTTCGTAATTTACATCAAACAGCGGGTTAGCAAGTGACGTCTTACTGAACAAACTGTCTGCCCGGTCAAGCTTACTTAACTCCGCACCGGGGATCCGAGGGGCAGATGGATAGTAATATTTCTTCCAACCTGAAGCTTTTAAATCGGAGATCAGTGAGTAGATAAGTTTCTTATTCTCTTCATGAGTGCTATTGTCCGGTAGCCCGCGGAGCGTCACCGTAAAGTTTTCGACATTCCTTGTTTCCAATTCATCGACTACAACATTCAAGCCCACCGCATTTTTTATTAAAGATGTACCTTCAGGCCAGCCGACAGATACACTCATCAAAGACTGATCTTTGCGCCCACGACGAATTTCATACCAGCACATACTGACGGCAGACAAACAGTCAGTAGAAAATCTTAAAGGGCTGCCACTTATCAAATCAACAACAGCCCCACCTAAATTCACATTTATAGTCACGACTTCATCTTTCAACTTATCCACACTATCTTTGTTGGCACTATCGCATCCTATGAGAGATAAACATAGAAGCACCCAATACCATCTCACATCTTGTTCCTCCACACTGAAATCTCAGCAATCATGCGTTCCATGTATTCTCTTTTACTTATCATCAAATCATGATACGTGAAGGAAATTTTTATATACTCCATTCGATCCTGAACACTATACAAGCCTCCTTCAATCAGTAAAGACGCGGCCGTATTGATAGCGGTGGATCTATTCGCCTTTTGGGCCGGTGACCACCACGTTTTGGCTGCCGAGAACGCGGGGTTTGGTGTATTCCGGCGCAGGGCGGTAGAACATGTCTCAAGGCGTTACGTTGAAGCGGTTGCCATAGCCTTGATGGAAGTCATCTTTGTTGTCGGTGGTGTCACTGGTCACCGACTCTTCGAGCACTTGCTGTTTGCCTCGTGCTTGAAATGGTAGTGCAGGTGCTGTTCTTCGCACAGGCGCTATACATATAATTCTGCTTTGTCATATCGTTAAAATGTAAATCCCTGCCTGCCTAGGCAGTTTCTTTACGCTCATCAACTCCGCTAAGCGCCTAATCCAAGCGAAATTACCAAAAACGCACGACTATTTCGTAGATCACCAAAAATGCGATTTGAAAATCATTAAATATATTAAAACCACGTGATTTTTTTAATTCAATCTTAACCCTACACGCTTAGGTATCTTTCCCTCGTCACCTTTTTGCATCATCGCATCTCGGTACTCGCCATAGTAAGCCTTAGCTTCACTCAGTCTGCCCAGCGCCCAAAGGGAGTCTGCGACATTTAACTTAAGAGGGACTCTGCCAGGAGCAATATTCAACAGCCTATTATAAATTTGTATCGCAAAAAGATGCTCCCCCCCCTTTGCCAGATAATATCCGATATCGTTTAACTCGGAGATGTTTCTTTCCGGTGGAAAGCAAGCCATGTAAGACTCGCCCCCCATAAACAGCGAGTCTCTCAGCGAGCTTGAACGATAGTCATCAGGCGACAGATTCGACGTTTTTGAAATTAGCTGGCTTGGCGAAATACCCTCTTTTGAAAAATCAAAAACATATCCCGTCGACAACTTCCAGTTATCCCCGACCCAAGCGCCATCACACTGCTGAGCAGAACCAATATTCTTTACGCAGCCGTTTTCCAAAGAAACCATATCACAGTATGCCTGAGCCGAAATAATACTATTACCTTGCTCATCCACTATTTCACCAGCATTAGTTCTCTGTACAATTATGTATTTTTTATCGGGAGACATCAGGCTAACATCCGAGCTAGCTACAACGCCTTCCTCTAAAGGTTTATTTTTTTGCGGAACGGCATATAATCGAATTTTACCATCAGCTCTGCTAAACTCAACATCTACCCATCCTCCATATTTTTGATCATACCCCCTAAACTTTAGCGAATTTTTCTCTACACCTTCAATATCAACTAAATCGTCATTCGCATGACACATAGAAGAAAAAACCAAAACAAAAAATAGTCCAAACCAATACTTATTAAACATTCAAAGCACCTTTAAGTTTATTATATCTGTCAGCAGGCTCTGTCATCCCAGCACGACCAGGCCCGTACAGCTCTACAATTTCCCACTCGTATTTCTCGTGATTTATCCCCCAAGTAGAAACGTCTTTACTGACGCTTGGATTTTGCAAAAAAAACTTATCCAAAGCCTTTTTTAAATTTATAACCACATTTACGGGCCTATTAACACTTTCGTCTAATGCTACAGCTCGACCGAGCGCCGACAGGAACAATTGCCCAACCGTAAAGTTATACGTATTGGGTGTTAAGAGCAACACGTCTCTTAAGCGGACTATAAAATCAGAAATTTGAAGTTCAACATAAGATGGAGATCCAATAGCGCATGAAAAAGCCGAAACGGGCTTGCATTGCACTACTTTCCCGTAAGTCCCCTCACTACAGCCACTACGCAACTGTTTTTTCAGCTCAGCAAGTTCAAGCTTTGCGCCGTTCGCAAACCCTGGATCTTGATAATACATCCTTGTCACGTCAGAGTTGTTATCTACATACCAACCTTGACTCTCAAATAGTTCGACATATTCATCAGGGTAAAGATTTTTGAACTTATTGACTTGAATTGGTAGCTCCCCACCTCCCGCGGGGTTGATAGTCTTTTGCATCGCACCTGCAGTCAAAATTTCGCTATCGTACGATTGAACCGCATTTATTTTTCCTTCATTTTCACACATAGCAGATATGATTTTCTTCTCAAAAGGTGTTACCTTTCCAGAGGACTCCATAGCGCCCCATTGAGTTGCGTCCCCTAACTTCCCCTCCCCCCAAACTATTGGACCATAATACGTTTTCCATCGAGTAACTTTTACTTGAGCATTGCAGGCACATTGTTTTTTCCGTGAAAATATCTCTACCAGCGAAATGGGATGAGCATGCAATATTAACCCATTGGAACTGAGCCCTTGCTTTTCGGCCACGACGTCCCACCAAGATAGTCTTTCAATCCTTTTTTTCTCGGCAATCCAGCTCACGTTAGGTTGCTCTACCGTATGTCCCATCAATTCGTCCAACGCATCCCACTTTTCTGCTTTATAGAACCACTCACTTTCGTACTTGGTCACGAGCTGTGAAATAGGTTGTGAAAACCATGGTTTAGCCAAAGCCGCTCTAATTTCTGCAAGCGTCAGTCTGTCATTTTTATCGGTATCAATGATGCTGTATAGGCGCTCCTTGACCGGCCCGCTCGCAGATACGCTAGCCTTAGGCGCGTAAGTGCCTTTTTCGCTGTCGTCTAATTGATTGAGATCGTTAAGATATGCAGCCAGATGATCCACATTGCTAACTGACTCTTCGAGAAACTCGAAACCCTGCCACTCAAAAGGTGAGTGCCGTGAAAGCGCAATGTCCGGCTCAGCAAACCACCCACTGATCCCGTTCCCTTGCTCATCACCGAGCAATCCATCTAATTGCCACCAGTACGTAGTCGTCGTAGAACCACCCATGGCAACTGATTCTTTAATCTTCTTATCCGCCGGAAGCGATTCCAAAGCACCAACTGAAATTACGAAGTCGTAACCTATCGCTTTACCTGGATCTGCGGCTTTAGGTGGGTGGGATGCATCAATACTTGGTGAATGCGTAATCAGCCTAGAACCCTTGGGGATTTTTACCAGCGTCTTTTCTGCTGCGGGCGAGCTTGCAGCTTTGGCTCTGCTTTGTTCCGTAAACGCTTTCACATCTTCACAACTGAATACCTCAAGGTGGAGTAGATTCTTGGGCGCCGCATCGTCGTGATTCTGGTACTTGCCCACATGGCCTATCACGCTGCCCGCCTTGATAGGAAATGGCTGCTCCAACAAATGAACAGTATTCTTCGCCGCTGGCTCATTCTTCGTTTCCAGCAACCCTTCCCAGATATAGCCCAGTATGCCGTTGGATGCGCTCAGCGGCGGAACGGCGTTGCCGCTGACGATTTCCAGTAATTTCTGATACTTGCCTCGCGTTCCATCATTGCCGATTTTCACTTCGGTGCCGACCGGCAGGATGGCGGTGGTGGCACTTGTTTGACTAGCCGCTGCATGCACGGCCAAGCCTTTAAGAGGTGGGTTCATCTCGTCTTTTGCCGCAGCACCGATTACATAGCTATTGGGCGTTGCGCCGGCTGTCATTTCTCGTTTGAACACCCAGCCACTTCCCGCTGGGACGTTAGGGTCTGCAGGCGTGACGCTTAAAACTTTGAGCCAGCCGTTTTCCTCCTCACCGGTTTCGACAACGGTGCCTCGGGGCAGAACACTTAATACGCTTGTATAACCTGGCTTGCCTCTTGGCTCTTGCCTAACCCTTAAGCCGAGTATTTTGTCATCGGCGCTGGCTTTGACCTGACATGAACCACCGCTCCAAAATGGCGGACGGGCTAGCGTCGGATTCGACGTGTATCCCGCCCAGTCCAGCAAATGCATATACAGGCTGAAAAACGTCAAGCTTGGTCCGGGCGCGGCAGCGGCAGGTGGGGCTCCCGCCGCCGGTGCAGGGGCTGCCGGGGTCGGCACCTCAAGGCGGTGTTTGATCAACACAAAACCAGTCGAATAGACCGCTTGCGTTGAACCGTAGTCTGATTTCGGATAGGTCTCATCAATCCTGTACGCCACTACCTCACCGTCAGCAATGCATCGGACTTCCGTCAAGTCCCCCACCAATCCGGTGCTTTCATCGAAGTGAATGCCGCCGTGCCAAAGTCCGTTAGCGCCCAGCGGATAGTAACCGTCCTTGGCTTTTGCTAACGCAGCGTAATACTGCTGCGGATCGGTTGGCTCCGCCCCGCCGACCTTCAACGGATATGCCCACTTCTCTACCTTGCTTGTCGTTGTCTCAGTCATTGCTCATTACCTGAATTCAGTTCCTTGGGGACATTGCATGCCGCTGGTGTGTATCAACCGGAAAAGTTGAGCATTCGCTTAGGCTTGCTCTTGATTTTCTCCTGCTGATCATTCACCAACGCCTGATCCATCAAACTCCCCGCCTTATCCTGATCCGCAGCCCCCGGCAACACCGGTGGCTTAATCCCTATCCCCGTGCCATTCCCCGCCGAACCACCCGCGTTCACTTTCACCACCGGCCCGACAACCGTGATCCCACCCGCATCGAGTTTGATAAAACTCCCGCCGGCTTTCATCGTCAGTTCCATCCCGGCTTCAATCACGATCTTCTCACCGGCCTTCAGGTGTATCTCGGTCCCCGCGCTGACCAACTGCGCCGTGCCCAGCTTCACATGCTGGTTTTGCGCAATGGTCAGGTGGTCGTCCATGCGCACTTCAACTTTGCGGTCGGCATACGTGGTGCGGTGTTCTTCAGCCTTCAGCTCGGTGTAGGTGTTCTTCTCGACGGTGTCATGCCGTTCATTGCCAACACGGATTTTTTGGTCGTGCTCAATGTTTTCATCCCAATCACGCTGGGCGTGCAGGAAAATCTGTTCCGCACCCTTTTTGTCTTCGATCCGCAGTTCGTTGAAGCCTCCGCCACCGGGTGAACTGAGGGTTTTGAACACGGTACGGGTTTTGTTGGCTGGCAGCGGGTACGGCACCTGGTTTTCTTTGTGGTACAGGCAGCCGCTGATCAGTGGCTGGTCGGGGTCGCCTTCGAGGAAGGTGACTAGCACTTCCATGCCGATGCGCGGGATGGCGATGCCGCCGTAGCGGTCGCCCGCCCAGCCGCTGGAGACGCGCAGCCAGCAGCTGGTTTTGTCGTCGGCAAGGCCTTCGCGGTCCCAGAAGAATTGCACTTTGACGCGGCCGTATTGATCGCAGTGGATTTCTTCGCCTTTGGGGCCGGTGACCACGGCGGTTTGGCTACCAAGCACGCGCGGTTTGGGGTGTTCGAGGGCCGGGCGGTAGAACACGTCCCAGGGCGTGGCGATGAAGCGGTTGCGGTAGCCTTGGTGGAAGTCGTCTTTGTTGTCCGTGGTGTCGCTGGTCACCGACTCTTCGAGCACTTGCGGTTGTTTGCCTTCGTGCGAGAGTTGGGTCAGCAACCACAGGTCGTTCCACTCGGCGCGTGGGTGGTCGGAGAGTTCGAGGAAGTGGCCACTGGTCAATGTGGTCTGGTCGCCCCAGCCTTCGGCTTGCTGATAGTCGGCGCGGTGGCGTTCAACGGCGCGTTGGCTGAGGAAGTTGCCGCGTGAGCGCGTCAGGAAACGGCCTGGGTAGTCGTAGTCTTCCAGGTCCGGGCCGGTTTTATCGCCATCGGGTTTGTAGGCGGCTTCGAGTTGCAGGCTGGGCTTTTCAAAGTCGTAATCGCGGCGGGTCACGCGGCCGGTGCGGGTGGCCAGGCGGACTTTAAAGCCCTTGATGACGGGTTCGTCGGCGACCATGCCGCTGCCTTGCACGTAGGCCGTGGGCTGGCCGAGTTTGGGGAATATGGCCTGGTCGTCGCCGAACACCAGCACATGCGCATCCGCGCTGTGTTGAAAGTGGTAGTGCACGCCCTCTTCTTCGCACAGGCGCTGGACGAAGTGCAGGTCGGTTTCGTCGTACTGCACGCAGTAGTCGCGTTCCGGGCACGGCTGGCTGAGTTGGAAGCGGTAGGCGTTGCCCTGAATGCCATGTTCTTCGAGGATCAAGGCAATGATCTTCGGCGCCGACATTTGCTGGTAAATCCGCTGGTTGGTGCGGTGATGCAAATATTGCAGGTGCGGCACCAGCGACACGGTGTAGCGGCTCAGGCGCTTGCCGGCGTCGCCTTGGGCAACGCGGTAGAGTTGGCCGTGCACACCACGGCCTTGCGGGTCGAACGCCAGAAAGGCCTGCTTGTGCAGGAGTTTTTCCAGGTCGATGTCGGGGTTTTCGCTGACCAGTTCGAGGTCGAAGCGATATGGCTGGCTGATGCCTTCGGTGCCGGTGAACGACAGCACTTGCAGGTCGCCCTCGAAGTCATCGATGGTCAGGCTGAAATGCGTTTCGTTAGACGGGTTAAACATGTTCGGCTCCCTGTTCCTTAGTCATCCATTACGCCCAAAAGCGCATGCGCTGCCGCCAGGACGGAGTGATACCGAAGGCATCACGCAATTGTGCTGCGGTGATCGTTCGATCCACGGCCTGAAAAGCCAGCGCGCGGCGCAGGGCTGGCCAGCAGTGTTTGGGTAAATGCTTGGGCGCTCGCAGCTTGCGCTCCAGGTGTTCATCGCGGGCCTGGGTTGACGGCAAGCGCCGAAAGGGGTGCTTGCCTCCGGCCAATTCGTAAATCACACAGGCCACGCCGTAGATGTCGGCGCTGGGCGCCAGTGGCTGCGCCTCCAACAATTCCGGGGCGGCGTAGCCGGGAGTCCAGGCGTTGAAGCGGTCGCGGCTCAGTCGTGGCAGGCCATCCAGCACACCTTCCTGCGCCTGGCCGAGGCCAAAGTCGAAGAGGCGCACGCCCTCCTCGCTGACCATCACGTTGCTCGGCTTCATGTCACCGTGCACCACGCCGCGCGCGTGGGTGTAGGCCAAGGCGTCGAGCAACGGCAACACGATCTCGCGCAATTCATGCCAGGGCAAACCCAGCGGACGCTCGCATAACAGCTTGTCGAGGGTGAGCCCGCGCATCAGTTCCATGGTGATGAAGGCCCGCTTGCAACCGGTGTCTACTTCAAAGCTGTGCAAGCGCAGCACATTGTCGTGGCGCAAGTGCCGTGTCAGCGCGAACTCGCTGTAGAGCAACGCGCTGGCATCCGGGCTCTCGGAGAATTCTTCGCTGAGGACTTTCAGCGCGATGTAGGGGTCGGGCTCGCCGAACTGCTCGATCAGCAGATCCCGAGCACGGTAGACCGCGCCCATGCCACCGGCGCCGAGCAGGCGCTCGATGCGGTAACGCCCCACCAGCAGCTCGGGCATCACACCGAGGCTGGGCTTGGTCGCGGCCTGCGCAGCGACAGCCTTGTGCGGCGTTTCGGGTTGAGGCTTGGCGAACGCAAAGAAGGTCAGGCTATTGTCCTGCTCTTCGTTCACACGTTGCTCATCGACAGGCGGCATGAATTCAGTCATCGGCGGATCACCACGGCGGTGAGGTTGTCGCGTGCCGCGCCGCGCAGCGCGCCATCGAACAGACGCTCCACCGCCACATGCGGCGCGTTCAAGCTCAAGGCGTTGCTCAAGGCGTCGCTGGTCAGCCCGTGATACAGACCGTCGCTGCACAGCAAAAACACATCGCCGGCATACACTTCAAGCTCCAACACATCCAGGGTCAGTTGCTCGGCAGCCCCCACCGCGCGGGTCAAGGCATGCGCCGAGGGGTGAATTTTCGCCTGTTCCGCGCTGAGGTTTTGTTCGTCCATGAGCTGCTGCTGAAATGAATGGTCCTTGGACAGTTGGTACAGACGCTGGCCGCGCCACAAGTAGCAGCGGCTGTCGCCCGCCCAGATACAGGCGGCGCGCTGGCCTTCAACCAGCAGCGCTACCACGGTGCTGCCCATAATACTGTCGTGCTGCCCGGCGGTCACCGTCAGTTCCTGGCCCAACCGCCGGTTGAGCCAGTGCAAGCACTGGCGGACGTCGGTGAGACGCGCATCAAAGTCCGCCTGAACCGGTAACTCTGCCAGGCTTGCGACGATCAACTGGCTGGCAATGTCGCCACCCTGATGACCGCCCATGCCGTCCGCCACCACCCACAAGCCCCGCTCGGGGCTGTCGAGAAAGGCATCTTCGTTGCGCGCCCGTACCTTGCCTGCATCGGTACGGGCCGCGCTACGCCAAGGGCTGGCTACCTGCATCAGAGCTGCACCGGCATGCGGAAGGTGCGCAATACACCCATGTCGAACGGGTTCGGCGAGCGCTGGCTGGTCAGCAGGTAGTTCGCGCGCAGGCCACCGACATCCGCTTTGAGCACCAGTACGTCGCGCCCGGTCAGGTATTCGGTCTGCATCAAGTCGAACAGACGGAACAGCGACCAAGGGCCGGTGTTTTTCTCGATGCCAATCGGGCGGCCGACCATTTTGTCGAGCACCAGGCTGGTACGCCCGTCTTCAGCGTCAGTCGGCCATTTGAACGACATCGGCACGATAGGGCCATGACGGTACTCAATGGTCTTGTCGCCGAACTTGAACTCGGAACGACTGACCACCGGGTCGAGGGTGTACGGTTCGAGTTTGAACTGCACCTGCGGCTCCGCCGGGTTATCGGCGAAGAAGCTCTGGCGGATGACTTGAGCGGCGGCCATCTGGTCCAGGTACACCTTGGAGATCGGCAGGCTATGCCCGTCAACACTGCGCAGGCGGTAGTTGCCGGCATCACCGCTGACGAACGGGCGCATATAGCTGTCGAAGAAGCGATCAGCAATACCCTGCGCCTTGAAGAACTCGCGGAAATCACCGATTGCCACGTCGCTGCTGCTGTGAGCGTTGAACGGGTAACGCTGGTTGATTGCCTTGCCGTAGAAGCTGTACAGCTCGCTCTGATAACGCTGGTTGAGGTACTGGTAAGCATCGCCCAGCACCAGGCGCCAACTGTCGTCCGCCAATACGCTGAACCACGCGCTGACCGGTCGCGGCAAACGAGCGGAAGCATTGCGCAGGTTGCTCAAGGCGTCACGTTGACCGCCCATGCGCGTCTTGGCCATTTCGAAGGCGGCCTGCTCCGGCGCACTGGCGCGTGCCAGGCCGGCCATTTGCAGTTGCAAATCGTTGAGCGCATTCAGTACCGGGGTCAGGTCAGCAGCCGGGCCATTGTTGTCATCGAGTAAGCGATGCAAAGGCTCGAAGCGCCGTTGCAAGGACTTCTTCGCGGTGTCCGGGAGGTTTTTCGCCAATGCACCGGCGGCCTTGTCTGCCACCGCCGCTGCCAATTTACCAGCCTTGCCACCCTTCTCGGCGAGCTTGCCCGCGGTGTCGGACGCTTCTTCCGCGTCGTCAGCCACTACCGGGAATCGCGTGTTTTCACGCACTTCGACCAACAACTGCAGAATCGGCGAGTTGGCCGAGGTCAAGCCCGCCAGTTGCTCGGCGCCTTCACCGAAGTCATTGATCGGCGGCAACGCGACCTGGCCGACTGCCTCGCTCCAATAGTTGGCGTAGTCACGGAAGTACAGTTGCTCCAGCTCGACCATCAGGCGACGCAGGTCCATACCGCTGATGCCCGCACCTTCACCCAGCACCCAATTGTCGCGCAGGATTTCAGTCACGAGCATCGAGCCCTGCACCGAAAAGTACTGCTGATAACCCTGCTGGGTGTAGAAACCCGGGATCACGTAATCGGTGCCCATGAACAGCGCACCTTGTGGCCCCAAGTGCTGGCTCAAGCGGTACTCGGGCATGTTGCGTGCCTGTTCGCGCAGCATGCGATACACCACGGTGGCCAACGATTCGCTGCGCAGTACCTGGCGTGCCTGTGCGACTAACTGATCGTTGATCGGGTAAATAAACGGCAATTTGAGCAAGCGCTCAAAGTGCGCGTTCAGGTCATTCTGCACAGCCGTGTTACCGGTATAGCGCTGAGACCATTCGGTGGCCACCCACTCTTTGAGCCACGGTGCGTCTCGGCGGTCCTTCATGTTCAGCATCAGGTAAGCACGCAGGCTGTTGAGCAGGCGGTCGCGGTCGGACATGTTCGCGCGAATCTGCCCTTCCAGCAGTGTGGCCACGCGTGGCAACAGTTGCGCTTGCAGTTCGCGTTGATACGCCTCGTTGACCACCGGGTTGACTTCTTCGCCCTGGTACAAGCCTGCGCGTTCGTGGTAACCCACATCGCCTTTTTTCGGGAAGACTTGAGTCGCGGCATAGCTGCTGTTGAGGGTCTTGAGCGTCGCCATCGAATCGTCGCGTGCAGACAGCGCCGAACGTTGTTGCGTCCAGCTTTGCGCCAGGTTGCGCAGGTTTTCGAGCCGCTCGTAGTTGGCGGAAAAACCGCCGGCCCAGAGCACACCGACCAGTGCCAGCAAGGCCAGCGCACCCACGTACAGCGCGCGTTGGCCCCAGTTAATGCGGCTGCGTTCGCGCTGATCGAGGCCTGCAAGGTCTGCCTCGGGGAAAATAACCTGGCTGAGCAGGTGATGAATAAAGCGCGACCGGCCACTGCGCAGGGTCGGCAATACGCCGGACTTCATGCCCAGGCTGGCGCCAATGCCAGCGGTGGTCTCGTCGAGTTTCTCGGTCAGGTGCGGTGCGCTGGTCAAGTAGAAGCCGCGCATTTGGCTGACACGCTGGTAGCGATTGCCGGTAAATGCCAAGTCAACGAACAGGCACAGGCGCTCACCGATTTGCCCCAGTTGATGAGGGAAGTCGAGAATACGGCCACGGCGCTGCGTATCACGCTCTTGGTGCATACGCATGATGACTTGGCTGTTGAGGCGGTGAAGCAGCTCTTCAAACTCGGTACGCAGTACGGCCACATCGGCGCCGTTCTGCTGTTTGCGAAAGGTGGCGCCCAACACTTGGTCGCTTTCTTCGCGGGTCAGTTGGTCGAAGAACTCATCGAAACCCAAGAGTTGATCGGCCTTGCTCAGTACCAGATAAACCGGCACGTCCACGTGCAGTTTCTGATGCACGTCTTGCAATCGCGCACGCACTTGGCGGCCGAGCACTTCTAGGTCCTTCTCTGTGCCGCCGACAAGCGCTTCTACAGGAATGGTCACCAGCACCCCGTTGAGCGGACGGTTGCGGCGACGTTTGCGCAGCAGTTCGAGCAAGGTGCTCCAGGCGCTGCCGTCGACTTCGACGTCGGGTTGGGTGGTGTAACGGCCAGCGGTGTCGATCAGCACACCGTGGTCGGCGAAGTACCAGTCGCAATGCTGCGTGCCGTTGGTGTCGCGGGTGAGTTTGCGTTCGATCTTGTTGATCGGAAACTCCAGCCCCGAGAAGTCCAGCAGGCTAGTCTTGCCGCTGCCCTGCGGACCGATAAGCAGATACCAGGGCAGATCGCTGCGCCAACGTTCGCTGCGGCCACGGTACAGGCTCGAGGTTTTGAGGGTTTTCAGCGCGTCCTTGAAACGCGCTTTCAGTTCCCTTTGTTCCCCGTCTATCTTCTCTTCGCGAGCGATACGGGTCTGGCCGTCCTCGCTGGCTTCCACGGCTTTTTTACGCACGCCGGCGCGCCAACTGACGAACACCATCGTCAGGCCCCAGATCAGGAACAGCACGCTGATGGTCAGCAAGCGCGCAGTCGAGCTTTCCCAGAACTTGTAATCATCTACCGCCAGCAATGGGCCGGCAAACCACACCAGCAGCGCTAAAAACAACACCACCAGCAAGGTCCACACCCAAGTCTTGCGCAAGAATGCACCGACCTTCTTGAAAAAATTCTTCATCACACGTCCCTGTTTACGGCTGCGACTGCGGCACAGCCGCGGCTGGGTCAATCGGCTGAATCGGCTGGTAAGGTTGCAGCACGGTGTCGCGTTGTTCGTTGAGCACCCAGGCAAACCCGGAATACATCACCACCAGGCAGACCACGGTGAACAACACCACCATCCAGGCTGGAACGATGCGCACCAGGTTGCGCCGCTGATCATTCAAACCGGTCCAATGCGGCGACAACTCGCGCGGCACATCACCGCGCAGTTTGCGAATCTGGCGGTACAAGGCATCACGGATGCCATCCAGCTCCAGCATGCCGCGCGCTTGCACGCGGTACTTGCCCTCGAAACCCAGCGCCAGGCACAAGTACATCAGCTCAAGCATGGGCAAGTTTTTGATCGGGTTTTGCGACAGACGATCAAGCAACTGAAAGAACTTCTCACCGCCAAAGGTCTCGTTGTGAAAGCTGCTGAGCAGGCTCATCTGCGACCATGCGCTTTCATTGCCCCACGATGTGGTCACAACGGCTTCGTCGATCACCGTGCACAACACGTAGCGTGCGCCCATGATGTCGCTGCTTTCGGCGTCATTTTGCAGCGCCCGCACGTCGAAGATTTTCAGCTGGGTGGTTAGGTCTTCGTTGAGTTTGTAAAGGTCTTCGCGGTGTTCGCTGTGCTTGAGCCTTACCACTTCCGAGAGCAATCCGCTGGCGGCAGCCACCAACGGATTGAGGCTGATATTAAAGGCTTCAGCCGGGCGCAGGCGCGCAGCGAAAATCATCCGGTCTTCCAACTGCTCATAACGCGGCGGTGCCGCAAAGTCAGTCAGCGGTTGGGCATCCGGGCTATGGCCCTGACGGTCGAGCAGGACGGTTTTATCGTCCTGATGGTGTTCCATGTCCTTGATCATGTCGGTCAGTTCCTGATGGCCCAGAAATTCAGTTCAAGCTCGGGGAATTCGCCGGAGACATGGAACGCGAAGCCGCCGGAGCGCTCCAGTTGTGCCAGGTCTTCAGAACTGAGTTCGAGAATGAAATAGGTTTTGTTGGAGTGGAACGCGATCTGCCGTGGCGCAACCGGCAAGGGTTTGACCTTGATGCCAGGCAGGTGCAAGTTGACCAGTTGGCGGATGCGCTCCACTGGCCCCACCTTGAGGTGCGCCGGCAAGCGTTGACGCAATTCTTCGGAGTCGCAGTTGGCGCTGGCGGCCAGCACGAACGAGGCGGTGCCCAACAGTTTGTGGTCGTGCAATGGCGACACGATGATGCCGTACTGACGCGCTTGCAGGGCCAGCTCGATCGCATGCTGCTCCAACACCATCGACAGCACTTGGCGGATAGCTTCCATCAGCTTGCGAAAGCTCGCACCCTGGTCGCTGTGCTGGTAGCGGGTGTCGAGGCGCGGGCGCTTGGTATCACTGGAAAACGTCGCCAGGTCACCGAGCATGGTCAACAACGTGCGATACAACTCTTCGGGGTGCACCTGCTGCAGGTCAAGGTAGTGACGCAGCAGCAGCTCGGTGCGGTTGATCAGTTGCAGCATCATGAAGTCGCCGACTTCGGCGCCGCCAACCTTGCCGTTGGAGCGAATCCGCTCGGCAATGGTGTCGCCGCGATGACCGAGCATGCTGATGACTTCTTTGAGGCACGACAACAGGTAGGTGGACGCATGCGTCTGGATGTAGGTCGGCACATAGTCGGCATCGAGGGTCACCACACCGTCAGGCGTGGTGTCGAGCACTTCACAGAGCTTGAGCTTCACATAGGCATGGTCGTTCTGCTGCTCGCCCAGCAGCAGCTTGAAATCCGGTCGTGCGCAACTGACCTGGCTGGCAGAATCATCACCGGCATTCGAGTCGGCAACTTCGGCGTCGTAGGCGGTGTACCGCGCCAACACGTCGGACTGCTCAGGGCGGCGCGCCTCGATGTGGTTGCCGGTCACCAGCGGCAACGCCAGGTAGATCGGTGTATGGCCGGTGTTCGGCGGCACATCCAGCGCCAGTGGCTGGGTGTTGCCACCCAGCTCGAACAGGCTGCCGTCGGGCAGAATTCCAGAAGCCTGACTGATCACCAGCTTGCCCATATTGAGAAACTGCAGGTCGATTTCCAGGTTCAGAAAACCCCAGGTGTAACCGCCCAACAATTGGGTGCGGGTCTTCATCTGGTGGTCGTAGTAGCGATCGTTATGCTGAAAGTGCTGAGGGCGCAGCAACATGCCTTCCTGCCAAATGACTTTATGCGTGTTCATGGTCAATCAGCCGCCTTGGCGAGGGTTGCATGGGTGTTGCGAATGCCGCTCTGGTCCAGGGTCAGGTCGACGTCTGTCGCGTCCAGCGGAGTGACTTGCACGGTGTAGCGCCATTGGGTGTCCGACAGGTCACGGTAAGCGGCGAGCACGCCGACGTAGCGGCTGCCCTCCTCCACGCTGAGTTTGAGTTCCACGGTTTCGCCGGGGCGCAGTTCCATTTCTTCGCTGGCGACCATGTCCGGTGTCAGCGTTTCCTTGGCGCGCTCATACAGGCTGAAGAAGTCGGCATTCTCGAACGACACCGGGTGCTTGAGTTCGAACAGGCGCACCACAATCGGCGACGGGCGCCCGTTGAGGTCCGGATTCAACTGATCGCTGGCGGTCAACTTCAGGTTGAGCTTGGTGATGTGCGAATACGGTGACAACGACGAGCACCCGGCCATCAGCAACAGGGCGGCCAGCGCCGTCAGCGTCTTGAAAAATACAGTCGAGCGGCGAGACATGCGCTTCATCCTTGATGGTCGGCGTTGAGGGTGGAAATCAGGCGGATTTGTTCTTCGTAGGCCTGCGCGAAGTCGCGCGCCAGCAGGCGTTCGCTCCAGTCATCGTCCTGGCGCAGCGCCTGGTGATAGCGCCCGTAGGCTCGCCAGCGGCTGCCGGAGGTGGCGAGCAACGGTTTGTTGTCGCGCTCGAAGCGCAAGGTCAGTTGCTGTGGCGAAAAATGTTCCAAGGTGCTGCGCACCGCCGCGCGGCTGGCGGTCAGAAGCGCAACCTGGTGGGCTTGCAAATCGCGGAAGGCACGCGACACCGCCTGCCCGGCCTGCATCTGGCCCGGCTTGCCGGGTTGCAACAAAATGTCCAGCGCTTCACCGGCATCGACGGCAAACTTCAGCGGGTTTTTGTGCGTGCCTTGTGCGAGTGTCTGCGCCAAGCGCAGCTCGTTTTTCAATTCGCTGCGGGTGCGCAGGCTCTGCTGCAGGCCGCCGATGCTCTGATTCAGTAAGCGCGCGGCATTCAGCGCCAGCGCTTCCTTGGCATCGTGGTCGAGCTTGCCGAGGTCGACACCCAGGGCTGCGCCAAACTGCTCCCAGAAACCATCGGCCTGGCGCTCGACGACTTTCGCCGGCGCAGGTTCAACGGGCACCTCGGGCTCCACCAACTCCGGCACCAACAGGCTCTCCATATCGATACGCGCATAATCGGCGCGCTGACGCGGGTCTTGTGTCGCCCTGCGCGGAGAGATCAGCTCTTCTATTTCCGAATACACACGTTCTTGCTGATCCAGCGCACGGAGCGGGTCCAGGTCGAGGAACGCATCGTCGGGAATGGTACTGCCGGCAGGCTGTGGGCGCCCTGCCTGCCGCTCGAAAACGGCCGGATCACGGATCAACCGCGCACGAATTTCAAAGTCCCCCAGCACGTACGAGCTACCGTGCTCGATCCGCACCGCTTCACCTCTGTGCAGGGTTGCACCGCTGTCGCTGACTTTAATACCGTTAGTGCTGGTATCGGTCAGGTAAAAAGCGCCATCGCGATAACTGACCTGTGCGTGATGGCTGGACAGGTGCCGCTTGCGGTCGGGGAGAATCCAGTCACAGTCTTCGCTGCGGCCAATGACACCGCCCGCTTTCTTGAAGGTCTTCTGGCACAACTCGGTGGGCACGAACTGCTTGGTATTGAGCATTTCGAAAACCAATTCCATGGTGAAACTCCTTCGCTCACTTACCGCGATTGATAGCCTGCGGATCACCCAGGGGGCGGTAGGCAGCGTCGTTGAATTTGTAATTGCCGCTGCAGCCACCCAGGCCACATAAAACAGCGAGGGTCAGCAGCACGGCTTGCCAGTGACGAACAGACATCAGAGGGTCTCCAGGGAATAGCAAAGGGCGCCGACCTTGCAGGGGGCACGGTTAACGAAAAATGGGTTGAAATCGAGCAGCTCAGGCTTGGCCATCAACGCTCCCCAGGTTGATATTCAGGCGGCCGAGGCGGTAGAGAAAGGTGCGGCGCGGCAGGCCAAGTTCACGCGCGGCGTTAGTCTGGTTGCCGTCGTTTTTGCGCAGGCAGTCGAGTACCAGGCTGCGCTCGACCTGATCAAGCCGTTCGCGCAGGTTCAGCCCGCTGACTTGAGGCAGGTCATCCACCCGCAGCGAAAAATGCTCAGCCAGCAATTCATTGCCCTCGCACAGCAGCAGCGCCCGTTCGACCAGGCCCTTGAGTTCGCGCACGTTGCCGGGAAACGCGTAGCCGGACAGGCGATCGAGTGCAGCGCTGGACCAACTCACCGGGTCACGCTGCAAAAATGCACAGGCTCTGTCGGCAAAGTGCCGGGCCAACACCAGGATGTCCTCTTCGCGATCGCGCAACGCCGGTAATTCAATCGGAAATTGCGCCAGGCGGTAGTACAGGTCTTCACGAAATTGCCCGGCGCTGACCAGCGCCGACAGATCGCGGTGCGTCGCGGCAACAATGCGCACATCAACCTTGTGCGTGTCGTTGCAGCCCAGCGGGCGAATCTCGCCTTCCTGCAGCACCCGCAACAGCTTGGCTTGCAACGACAGCGGCATGTCGCCCACTTCGTCGAGCAGCAACGTGCCGCCGTTGGCCGCGTCAAACAACCCGGGCCGGTCACGTTCGGCACCGGTAAACGCGCCTTTGCGATAGCCGAACAGCTCGCTTTCCAGCAGGTTTTCCGGCAACGCCGCGCAGTTCTGCACGATGAAGCCCTTGGAGCGACGCGGACCACAATCATGAATCGCCCGGGCCACCAGTTCTTTGCCGGTACCCGTCTCGCCGCACAGCAGCACGGTATACGGGCTGTGCAGCACCTTGCTGATCAGCGAATAGACCTGGCGCATTGCGCCACTGTTGCCGATCAGGCCATAACCACTGGCGCTGGGCGCGTTGACGGGCAGCAACGGCTGTTCCGCGCTCGGCCGGCGTAACCGTTGCAGCAGGTGCAACTGGGCGATGACAAACGATGCGAGCTGGCGGAACGAGTCGGCAAAACCTTGCAGGTCGAGGTGCTGGTGGCTGGCGCACAACAGCACGCCCTCCACGGCATCTCGCTGGTTAACCAGTGGCACGCACAGCAGCGACTCCCATGGCTTCGCCTGGCTTGGTAGAAAACTCGTTTCGTGCAGGCTGCCGCTCAAGCCACTGAGGCTTATCACGCGGTTCTGACACAGCGCGAATTGCAGCAATTGCTCGGCGTTGTAATCCACCGGCAGGCTTTGCGCTTCACGCGGTTGCAGGCTGCCATTGAGGCACTCGGCGTTCATTCCCAGGCGGGTGTGGGTCGCGTCAAGCAGATACAGCTGTGCCAATTCGCAGCCACTGAGCTCGGTCAAGCCGCGCACGAATGCGCCCAGCAGCGCCGCGCCGTCGGTTGCGCGCGACAAGCTGGCGAATTGCGCCAGCAGCGCTTCGGCATAAACGAGCGGTTGTGGCACGCGGGTAAACATTACGCCCACCTCACGCAAATTCGCACGTGACGCTGGCATCGGCGTCCAGTGTCGCGTGCACACGCTTGAGGCTTTCACCGGTCGCCATCGCATACAGCAAGCGATCAGCCACCAGCGGCAGCACGTGCAGGTCGAGCAGGTGGTCGATCAGCCGCGCACCGCTGTCGCTTTGGGTGCAGCGTTGCGCAAGGTGGTCGACAAGGTTCTGGCAGTAGGTGAAATCCAACTGGCGACGGTTCAGGCGCTCGCCAAGGCGACCGAGTTTGATCTCGATCAGCTCGCGCAGCACTGGCCCACCGACCGGGTAGTAAGGCACAACGCGCATACGCGCCAGCAACGCAGGCTTGAAGTGCTTGCTGAGCACCGGGCGGATGGTTTCTTCGAGCACTTCGGCACTCGGCCGCTCACCGTTTTCACAGAGCGCACTGATGCGGTCGCTGCCCAGGTTCGACGTCATCAGGATCAGCGTGTTGCGAAAATCGATTTCGCGCCCTTCGCCGTCGTTGGCCACGCCTTTGTCGAAGATTTGGTAGAACAGGTTAAGCACGTCCGGGTCGGCCTTTTCGACTTCATCCAGCAGCACCACGGAATACGGCTTCTGCCGCACCGCTTCGGTGAGCATGCCGCCTTCACCGTAACCGACGTAGCCCGGCGGTGCGCCGATCAAGCGCGATACGGTGTGTTTCTCCTGGAACTCCGACATGTTGATGGTGGTGATAAAGCGATCACCGCCATACAGCAGGTCAGCCAGCGCCAAGGCCGTTTCGGTTTTACCCACACCGCTCGGGCCTACCAGCAGGAACACACCCACTGGCGCATCAGGCTTGTTCAGGCCGGCGGCAGTGGCGCGCATCGAGCGGTCCAGCGCATGCACCGCTTGTTCCTGGCCGCGAATGCGCAGGCGCAGGTCGGTGGCGAAACTGGCGACTTTGGCGTTGTGCTCACGTGCGAGTTGCGCCAGCGGCACGCCGGTCCAGGCACTGATGACTTCGGCCACCAGGCGTGGGCACACTTCAAAACTCACCAGACGCTCTTTGACTTGCAACGCGGTCAGCTCGCCGTGGGTGTCGTGAAGAGCGGACTCCAACGACTCAACCGTCTCGGTCGGGTTGGTTTCAGAATCATCTTCGACCGGCGCGGCAGCGGCTTCACGCGCTTGCGCCAGTTGCTGACGAAGCTCCAGCAAACGCTCGGCCAGCGCCTTCTGCTCGGTCCAAAGCGCCTCCAGCGCTGCGCGTTCGGTTTCGGCTTCTTCCAGGCGCGCCTCCAGCGCTGTGAGTGCTTCGTGATCCACCGGCAGGCCGGCTTCAGCATCACGGCGCAGTGCCTGGCGCTGACGGCCGCCTTCGGCCAATTCGCCACGCAGGCGCTCCAGGCTTTCCGGGGCTGCGGCCAAACTGATGCGTACACGGGCGCAGGCGGTGTCGAGTACGTCAACTGCCTTGTCCGGCAGCTGACGCCCGGCCAAGTAGCGTGCCGACAGCTCGGCGGCGGCAACTACGGCGTCATCGCGCAGGTAGATGCCGTGGCTTTTTTCATAGACTTGCGCCAGGCCGCGCAGAATAGTCACGGCTTCACTGACGGTCGGTTCATGCAATTGCACCGGCTGGAAACGCCGTGCCAGCGCCGGGTCTTTTTCGAAGTACTTCTTGTACTCCGCCCACGTGGTAGCGGCGATGGTGCGCAACTCGCCACGGGCCAGCGCGGGTTTAAGCAGGTTGGCCGCGTCGGAACCACCCGCGTTGCCACCGGCACCGATCAGCGTGTGCGCTTCATCGATGAATATAATGATCGGTTTGGGCGAGGCTTTGACCTCATCGATCACACCTTTGAGCCGGCGCTCGAACTCACCTTTGACACTGGCACCGGCCTGCAACAGCCCCATGTCCAGCGACAGTAACTCGACACCCTTCAATACCTGCGGCACTTCACCGGCGGCGATGCGCGAGGCCAAGCCTTCAACAATCGCGGTTTTACCCACGCCAGCCTCGCCCACCACAATCGGATTGTTTTTGCGGCGCCGGGCAAGGATGTCGATCATCTGCCGGATCGCACCGTCACGGCACAATACGGGGTCGAGTTTGCCATCGCGTGCCTGCTGGGTGAGGTTGTGGGTGAAGCGTTCAAGCAGCGATTCCCCCGGTGCAGCCGCTTTGGAGGTATTGGTTTTTTCCTGTTGCGACAGCGCGAATTCTTTCAGGCGCTCAATATTCAATTTGGCCAGCAGCGGCTGGTAGCGGCTGCCGGCGTAGCGCATCGGGTTGCGCAACAACGCGAGGATCAGCGCGGCCTGTTCGACTTGGGTCTGGCCCAGTTCGAGGTTCGCCACCAGCAACCCGTCTTGCAGCCACTGCACCAACTCCGGGGCGAATACCGGGTTGCGCGAGGCGCTGTGTTCGACGCGTGACTGCAAGGCGGCGCTCAGTTCACCGGCATCCACGTCGGCGTCCTGCAAGGCACGCGCGAGCAAACCTTCAGGGCGCTCCAACAGACCCAGCAGCAAGTCTTCTACAAGGATTTTGCTGCCGCCACGGGCCACGCAGCGCTCTGCGGAACGTTCAAGGTCACGACGGGTTTCGGCGTCCAGCGCCTGTATCAGTTGCTGCAGGTCTACGTTGCTCATTACGCTCACATCCTTAATGAATTTTACTGCCCAGGGTGACGACACCGTCTGCGTGTTCGCGACCGAGCCAACTGGTCCATCCCAGTCGGCAAGCGTTTTGTTCGCCGATGCGCAACTCACGGATTTCCTCGTGGCGCAGTACCAGCCTTATGTCGTAATCAAGCGGGTCACGCAGGGTGAACCGCACCAGCGCGCAGAGCGGCTGATAACCGAAACCGATCGGTAGAAACTCGTGAAAACGCTGCCAGTCCAGTTCGCGAATATGGATACGGAACTTGCCGCTGCGGTCGCGCACGCTGTCGCCCAGCACCATGCTTTCACCGAGCAAAGAATTGGCCAGGCCCAGGCAATTGCGCTGCTCTTCGAGGATCTCGACACGGCGTTCGATGCACTGCTCAATGGTCAGCTCGGCATGCTTGAAGTAGTAACGCAGCACCGCTTCAATCAATGCCGCCGAGTGCGCCCGCAGGCTCAGCAAACCCAGGTACGGCAACAGGCGCTTCCAGTTCAGCTCCTTGGCGCGACGGATTTCTTCGCCGCCCAGGCCGATCAGCGCAAACAGTTGCGCGGAAAACGGGTCGATCGCGCCGCTTTCAAAACTGACGCGGTAACGGTACTTCTTCCAGATCGGCAGCATCAGCCGTTGCAGGCGATGGTGAAACAGATCGAGGAAGTTACGCGTCGGGTTGCCATCCTCGCTGTCGCCGAGTGCCTGCTCGCCGTAAAACGCCGGCAGCGGCGAGCCCGCCCCTACCAGGCCAATCAGGTTGAAGCGCATGCGCGCGCGCATCTGCCCGTGCTCATGGAAAAACTCCACACGGTCGACGTCGCTGCCCGGAAAGCCCAGGCTCGGGTTGGCCTGAAACTCCAACTGGTCGTACAAATCGTCCTGACTCATATGCGGGTGGGCGTCGCGCAACCGGTCGACCACCAGCATCACGGCCTGGAACAGTGAGTACTCGCGTATTCCTCGGGTCAACCCGCTTAAAGCAGCGGTTGGAGGCCCATACGTGGTGTCCATTGGTACACCTCTCCCTGTGTGCTTTTTACCCGCAGCTCGTGAAACGAATTGAGACTGGCGTAAAGCGCGAAAAACTCATTGAGAACCGAAGCAAACACAAACATGTCGCCTTCGCCGATATAACCTTGCGGATCAATAGTCAATTCGGTGCGCAAGCCGCGTACAGGTAGCCCGCGGTGCAGGCGGTCTACGTGGTGGTGCTTGATGGACTTGAGCCCACCCAGCAAGCGCTTGCTGACCTTCTCTGCTTGCTGGTCGTAGTAACGCGGCAGGTCGTAGGTTTCGAGAATCACCTTGAGTGCGTTGACGTCGGCCAGTGACAGGTAGTTGAGCGACATATTGCTGATCAGCTTCCACAGGAAGTCGCGGGTCAGCGGCGGTGCGAAGCTCGACGTCGCCGGGGTGATATTGCGAAAGCTGAGAAACGCGGGCGTGTGTTCGCTCGCCAGGTTGATGTCGCCCAGCTTGAGCTTGCGTGGCAAGTTCTGGTTGGTGCACATCAGTTCGATGGACAGTGTTTCATGCGCTTCGGTGTGACGAATGCCAAAACTCAGGTAGGTGTCGAGGCCCTCATGCAGCATTGAGGAGCGCTGACGGATGCTGTAATGCGGACGGCTGTTGGGCACGTCAAAACTGGGGTCGTGTTCGAACGACTCAAACAGCACGTATTCTTCGTAACTAACACCGCCAGGCTTCCAGCCGGTGACGGTTTCCACGGAGAACACACCGCAATGTTCCAAGCCGTGCCCGGAAGGCAACAGCAGGTATTCGTCCTGTTTACCGTCGAGCCGAATCGGTGAGGCGTCTTGCTTGAACAAGTTGACGATGGGCGTGCAGTGCAGCTTCACATTGTCCAGCGTCGGGCGCATGCGCAACACACCGCTCTTGCGAATATCGAATCGCAACTCCACACCGCGCACCTGTTTGAGGGTGTCTTGGGGCAACGCATTGAGCATGTCCAGGCCGTTGACATCGACGAACAGAAACTTGTCTTGAAAGGCGAAGTACTCTTGCAGGTAGCGGTAGCCGCGGAAGGTGTTCAGCGGATATGGGATCAGCGCCTCTTCCTCGGCAAAACCCACCGGCTGCACGCGGTCGCCGGTCAACTTGAACGCCATCGGCTGGCCGTTCACGCCATCAATCGGCTTGCCAGCGCCGTCCAGTGGCACCAACTCGACCCCGGCCAGGTTGCGCAACAGGCTAAGGTAGAGCATTTGGCTGATATAACGCTCACCGGCAAAATGCAGGCGCACGCGGCTTAAATCCAGCTCACCGAGGTGGCCGTCCGCGCTCATCTCCAGGCGCAGGCTCAACAGCGAACCGTCACCCTTTACCGAGTAATTCAGCGCGGTAAGATCCAGCGCCTGCACGTCCGTGGGGTAGCAGGTACGGAAGCGACAGCTCACGTTGTTAATCGGCTGGCTTTCGACCGGTGTGTCACGCTCGACCTTCATGGCGGGGCCAGCGTGCTTCAATGGGTCGAACTGCAAAATGCTGAATGCTGGCAGCGGCCGCATGTAATTGGGCCACAGCAACTGCATCAGCGAATGGCTGAGTTCGGGCAATTCATCATCGAGCTTCTGGCGCAAACGACCGGTCAGGAACGCGAAGCCTTCCAGCAACCGCTCCACGTCCGGATCCCGCCCGGCTTGGCCGAGGAAAGGTGCTAACGCCGGGCTACGCTCGGCGAATCGGCGACCTAACTGGCGAAGTGCGGTGAGTTCGCTTTGGTAGTAGTGGTTAAAGGACACGGGTTACCTGCCTGCGGTTGAATTTCATGAATAAAGGGTCCTGTAAATCGCGACTGTCAGGCCGCGCCAGCACGTAGCCCATAACTGGCAGAATCGGTAAAAGGCTACCTTCTATAGACCGATGATTATCAGGAGCGGCCTCTAAAACTCTGACGTTCTGCCCATGAGCGCATGACAATCGCCAAAACCCCCATGCTGAACATCAACCCGCTATATGCCATCGCCCGGATCGGGTGTTCGGGCAGAAAATAAAACAGCACGAGTGCAACCATAAGCACGAGCGGAACAAACTTGCTGAAGAGTGTTGGCATAAAGAAAACTACGCCATTCACAAAAATGAACAGATAAAACATCAACTCTGCAGTGCCGCCTATCGACACACCTCTGGCGGTAAACCCACCGGCATACGTCTTGTAAAGTGCCACGCCATAGTCATGCACAAAAAAATACAGGACGCCCACCACTATATAAACGACCAACCCTGAAAAGAACCTCGGGCTCATGGCGTCCACGCTTTATATCTTGCCAGCGCCTCTGCCGTGATGGAGGACTTCAGCAGATCATTGGATACCGGCTGATAAACAGTGCTGACACTCGGCGCATCACCGCCGGCCGCCCTTAATCCCCCAAAACTTTTAGTGCCGGCGACTCGACGAAAATTCTTCGACGCCCACAAACACGCGCGCAGGATGATGAAGTTGTCATATACATTCTCGCTGCCTGCCTCATCATTTCCGCCAAGCGTTCCATCGGCCCATTCCAGGCCTGTCTTGCCTGTTTTGCGGATAGCCGCATCGACATCGTCGGTTTGCTGCCAGTACATCCGAAATGTATCTACACCAAACGGGATCTGGCCCAACCCATCTGTCCAGTAAGGCTCGCCTTCGACAAGGCAAAGCAAATACCCGGCGCCGCCGTCTGGCTGTTTCTTCCAGTCACCCGGCAGCCCCTTGTAGTACATGAAAGACTCACGATCGACGATGGCAAAATCTATTATTGATTGCCAGGTATGGTGTTTATAGGCAGCGAAGGCTTCAGTGCCCTCTTCAGTGCATTGAGGATTTACCCAAAGCCGCTCTCGATAGAAATCCGCCAATGGTTCAAACCATTGGATTTGTTCAGAGTAGAGTCTTTCTGCGGTCAGAATTCTAAAAGGCTTATCACTGGCATTCGGTCTAACTGCAAACAACGGAACGCCGTTTCCACGCGTAATGAGCCAGGCATCGGGAAGTGTGAGAGCTTGCGGAGCAATATCGCTGCTGGTAGTCGTAGCGCTTTCGAGCTTTAACGAGGTGACCCCTTCTTCCGTCACAAAGGTGTAAGGCACGCCATCAATAGTAACGATCGTTTCCAAGCGACTTACTCCGCACTAACGAAAATCGAAACCGGTTCAGCTTTCTGCCCGCTCGAAAAGCTTCCGGACATTCCGGACTTTGTACTACCGAACTTTTCGATTCCACTGCCAGACACAATGCGATAGTTCAAACCATCGAGTAGCTTTCCGCTGGCCGTTGTAAAAGCAAACACTCGGTTGAACACGCCGGCTATAACCACCGGCAAGGGCGCAACAAACGCCGCCGGCGAATGCGAGTTGCCGATAATCACCGTCCCGGAACCTGCCGTTACCTTGTTGCCATGTGTGCCAACCGAGTCCACAGTTGCTGCCGGTTTGCCGTTGATCAAAACGGTGGTGGCCAACCCGCCAACCATCGCACCGCCACACGCCGAGGCATCGCCTTGGCGGGCGGCCGCGAGGCCGTCGAAAAACACATCGCCGGAACCAGCGGCGATCGGGTTGGTGCCGTGGCCGGGGAGCGGGCAAGCAGTAGGGTCGGATACTCGTGCTGCGGGTTTGCCGGACATGCGAATCTCCTTAGTTGACCTTGACTTGACCGCTGCCATCCAGGCGCGCGGCGAAACTGACCTGACGTTTGAAACCATCAACTTCGAGCAAGCCTTCGATAGTGAAGGACAAACGAAGCTGATCGTGATCACGCGGCAGGGAAATGACACGCACCTTGCTCAGGCGCGGCTCGTAGGCTTCGATGAAGCTTTGGATCGCCAGGCGCGCTTGACTCAAAGAGTCGTGCAGGCTCAGGCGCATGTCATTGAGATCGGGTAGCCCGTAGTCGGACAGCGTTTGCACGCTGCCCGCACGGGTACTGAGCATCTTGGCCAGATGGGCAGCCACCGACGCCATGGCAGAAACCTCGCGGCTCCAGCCGACGCGTAGGTCCGCGTCGCCACCCAGGCGTTCGAAAAGGCTGCCGTATCCAGTCATGAGTTAAGCTCCGTTTACTCTTTGTCCAACTTGCCAACCAGCGACAAGGTGAAGTCAGCGCCCATGTATTTGAAGTGCGGGCGCACGTTCAAGCTGACGCGGTACCAACCTGGCTCGCCGTCGACATCGCTGACGATGATCTGGGCTGCACGCAGTGGACGACGGCCACGCACTTCGGCGCTAGGGTTTTCCTGGTCGGCGACGTACTGGCGGATCCACTTGTTGAGTTCCAGTTCGAGGTCGGTACGCTCTTTCCACGAACCGAGTTGCTCGCGCTGCAGCACTTTCAAGTAGTGAGCCAGGCGGTTGACGATCATCATGTACGGCAGTTGCGTGCCGAGCTTGTAGTTCAGCTCTGCCGCCTTGCCTTCTGCACTGATGCCGAACTGCTTGGGCTTCTGCACCGAACTGGCGGAGAAGAAGGCAGCGTTATCGGAGCCTTTGCGCATGGTCAGGGAAATGAAGCCTTCCTCGGCCAGCTCGTACTCGCGACGGTCGGATACCAGCACTTCGGTCGGGATCTTGGTTTCGATCTCGCCCATGCTTTCGAAGTGGTGCAACGGCAGGTCTTCTACCGCGCCACCGCTTTGCGGGCCGATGATATTCGGGCACCAGCGGAACTTGGCGAAGCTGTCGGTCAGCTTGGTACCGAACGCGTAGGCGGTGTTGCCCCACAGGTAGTGTTCGTGGCTGTTGGCGACGGTT
Source organism: Pseudomonas kitaguniensis (assembly GCF_049199985.1). NCBI lineage: Bacteria > Pseudomonadati > Pseudomonadota > Gammaproteobacteria > Pseudomonadales > Pseudomonadaceae > Pseudomonas > Pseudomonas kitaguniensis. The sequence goes on along the minus strand of NZ_JBLZPT010000005.1, from coordinate 83,873 downwards.
TCTTTGTAGACGAACGATTTAACCGGGTTTTCTTCCGGATCGTACGGGTTACGCAGCAAGAAACGCGGCACGGTCAGGCCAACGTAGCGCGAGTCTTCCGATTGGCGGAAGCTCTGCCATTTGGAGAACTGCGGGCCTTCGAAGTGATCTTTAAGATCCTTCAGGTCCGGCAGACCGGTGAAGCTTTCCAGGCCGAAGAATTTCGGGCCGGCCGCAGCAATGAACGGCGCGTGGGACATGCACGCTACGCTCGACACGTACTGCATCAACTTCACGTCCGGCGAGCTCGGGGACATGAAGTAGTTGGCGATAATCGCGCCCACCGGCTGGCCACCAAACTGGCCGTATTCAGCGGTGTAGATATGCTTGTACAGGCCAGCCTGCATCACTTCCGGCGAGTCTTCAAAATCGTCCAGCAAGTCTTCTTTGGAGACGTTGAGGATTTCGATTTTGATGTTTTCGCGGAAATTGGTGCGATCAACCAGCAACTGCAGGCCGCGCCATGCCGATTCCAGGGACTGGAAGTCAGCGTGGTGCAGAATCTCGTCCATCTGACGGCTGAGCTTGGCGTCGATCTCGGCAATCATGCGGTCGACCATGGCCTTTTTGACCGGTTCACCGTTGTTCTGCGGCTTGAGCAGTTCTTCGATGAAGGCCGACACGCCGCGCTTGGCGATGTCGTACGCCTCGTCGTCCGGCGTCAGGCGAGTTTCTGCAATGATGCTGTCAAGAATACTGAGTTCGCCGGTTTGGGCGCTTTTTTGCTGTGCTGCGCTAGTGCTCATTGTGTTGGCTTCCTTGGCTGATTGGGACTCAGGCGTCCTGGGCTGCGGCGTTCAAGCCCAGCTCACTCAGTACGCGACCGCGGGATTCGTCGTCGGCGAGAACGCCTTCGATGGCTTTGCGGAACGCAGGCGCATTACCCAGCGGGCCTTTGAGGGCCACCAGTGCGTCGCGCAGCTCCATCAGTTTCTTGAGCTCCGGTACTTGCTCAACCAAGCTGGCCGGGTTGAAGTCCTTCATCGAGTTGACGCGCAGTTTCACGCCCAGCTCTTCAGTACTGCCCTCCTCCTGCAAACGGTTCGGCACGCTCAGCGTCAGTTGCAGCTCTTGCTTGGCCAGCACCTCGTCGAAGGTCGTCTTGTCGATGCTGATCGGCTTGCGATCTTCGACTTTGCGCTCGTCCTTGCGATGGGTGTAGTCACCAATAGCCAGCAGTTTCAGCGGCAATTCGATTTCTTCCTGAGCACCACCGGTGGCGGGCTTGAAAGTGACGTTAATGCGTTCCTTGGGGGCTACCGAGCCTTCTTTGGCCATGGCTTTTCTCCTTGCGGTTGTGGCCGTGAGGCCTATTCGAGTACCACTTCAAGATCGAGGTGGCACAGCCTGCGATAAATCTCTTCCTTGCGTTCGCGCACTGCATGGTTCTGCGGTAACAACTCGCAGCAGCTATGCAGCAGATGGAGCACTTCCAGCGCAAGATCTGGCTCCCAAACGTGCAGGCCCAGGTCCTGCAATGTTTGGTCGAGGGTTTCAAGTTGGGCTTTGGCCAGTTCGTATTTCTTGGCCACAAAACACAGGCGGGCCAAGGCAAACTGCCAAAAGAATCGGGCGCGGCCGCCCTGCGCTTTTTGCAGGCCCTGCTTGAGTGTCTGTACGGCGGCCTTGAGACCGTCCTTGCGCAATATCGGCAAAACCTCTTCCAGCGCAAGCTCCCACGCAGGTTGCGTGTGGGCGACCTCGACCTTGCGCGGTGCGCTGTTGGTCTGCAGGTGGGGCATTACATTGGCGCTGATCCAGGCGCGTGTGGCGGGATCGGCGAAAGGCGCACCGTCGTGAAAACGTAATTCGATGATGCCGGGCAACCGTTGAATCAACAGCGCGAAATGAATTTCCACTTCGCGCATGGCCAGGTCTGCGTTCAAGCCTTGCAGGCATTCCCAGACCAGGCGCTGGCCATCGAACCAGAATGGCGCCTTGGCCAGGCTCGCCTCGACTTCAACAATCAGATCGGCGTACGACGCCTGATCGTAACGATCCTGATAGGACTTGAGTTTGTCTGCCGGCAAACCGCGTAAAGCGGTGATGTGTTCGGCATTGCGCTCAGGCACTGCGTCAATCGGCAGCCACAAGAGCGTGCGATTAAGGCGCAGGGCGCGCAGGTCGGTGGCTTTTTGCTTGAGCCACCAGGCACACAAAGGCCGTGCGTTGTCCTGTTGGGCACGCAGCGCTTTATGGGCTTCTTTTTCATTGTCGATAGGCGCGCCGGCCGTAAACAGTTGCGTGGCGGCTTGCTTGACTTGGGCAACAGCCGCCCCAACCACACCGGGTTCCGGCTGGTTGTCGGCCGCGCGCTGCACCATGCTTTTCAGTCGACGGGACAACGGCAACAACAGCGGCGCATCGTCACCCAAATGCTGGGTGCACGCCGCATCCAACCCTTCGAGGTGTTCAACCAGGCGGCGAAACAGCGGCAGTTGATCTTTAATCGCTATATTTTCGTTAAGCACTTGCTCGAGGCGCGGCACAATCCAACTGATCGCGGCACTGCGGGTTCGGGCTTTACTGGGGTGAACATCAGCCCAATGGTGCTCGCACAAATAGTGCAAAAAACCGAGACCCGCCAGCAGCCCCTGAAACGATTCGCGCTGGTAAAGCGCCCAGGTAAGCCAGGCACCTACGCGCAAATCCTTGGATTGGCTGCGCAACAGACTTTCACTGTTTTCGCGAACTTTAAGCCAATCGATCTGGCCACTTTCGTGCATCGATTGGGCTTTGGCCAATTCACTTTCCAGCGCTTCATACTCGCTCGAAAAACGCACGTCTTCGCCCGCAAAATTCTCTTGAGAAACCGAGACTTTTGCGAGTTCTAGATAATGAGCGGAGAGCTTACTGGAATAGGACATCCATGACCTTTAATTTGAGAATTCGTCAAACGGCAAATGACGAAAATGCCGAACGACAGAAAGGAAACATGATGCTTCAATCCATTTAGACCAGGTTCTTTCAAGGGACCAAAGCCTACGTAGGACGATGGCCCTTTGCAAGCAGCACCGAAGCATCCTTAAGAGAATCTCTTTGTAAGCGGCGAGATTCTACCGAAAACACCTCAGAAAATTCAACATACGTACAATAGTTAGTACGCATTAGTGAAAATCAGCCAAAACCCTTGAGATAGAGCCGTTCTGGCAAGCAATTTCGGATATATCTCAACTGGGCATTCGCCGTTACTACATGTAAGTGATTCGCCATAGTCCGGGTAGGACGCTGGCTTGATGGGAGTAGATTCTACACTTGCTAACCCGAGGTTTGAAAATCAGACGCGTCCGAGAAGGACGCATGAAATTTCCCACAGCGCTTAAATTTTTGTGAAGCACCGCACAACTTTTTAATCTGCATTTTAGGCAAATAGTTGCGCAGTTCGCTGTGGAAAAGCCTGTGGATAGATCTGTGCAGACCTTATTAGTATTGATGTACAGCCGAGTGCGCAAGAAGTTGCTCAACTCCAAACGGTTTGCTTGCAAAATTTATTAATCCACGCGGCTAAAAAGTCGCTGCAGCATTGATTTACCAACGAAATAATTAACGTGGCACGATGCTTGATTGCGGCTTGGTTACCCACCGGGCGATTTCGCCTCCCGGGCATTCTTATTTATCCAGCAAGGAGCATCTCCATGGCTACGCCAGCGTATATGTCCATCACGGGCACCAAACAAGGCCTGATCACCGCCGGTGCTTTCACCGCCGATTCGGTTGGCAACACCTACCAGGAAGGTCACGAAGACCAGGTCATGGTTCAGGGCTTCAGCCACGAAGTGATCATCCCGCGTGACCCGCAGTCCGGCCAACCTACCGGCCAGCGCGTACACAAACCGGTCAAAATCACCAAGGTATTCGACAAGTCCTCGCCTCTGCTGCTGGCGGCCCTGACTTCGGGCGAGCGCCTGACCGAAATCACCATCCAGTGGTACCGCACCTCGGCTGCCGGCACCCAGGAACACTACTTCACCACCAAACTTGAAGACGCGATCATCGTCGACATCAAGGACTACATGCACAACTGCCAAGACCCGGCGAACTCGCACTTCACTCACCTGGAAGACGTCGAATTCACCTACCGCAAAATCACCTGGACCCACGAAGTATCCGGTACTTCGGGTTCCGATGACTGGCGTTCGCCGGTCGCTGGCTAAGCCTGGCTGACCGTTGCACACATCGGCCAGCCCTGCTGGTCGATGTTGTTTTCAGCATTGCATGACACAAGGAACAAGGGATGTTCGCGCCGGCCAATCAGACTCACTTCAGCCTGACCATCGAGGGGCTGGCAAACGACCTTCAAGTTTTCAGCCTGAGCGGTCGCGAGGCGATCAGCCAACCGTTCGCGTTCGAGATTGAACTGGTCAGTGAACAGCCGTCCCTCGACCTCGAAAGCCTGCTGCACAAACCGGCCTTTTTGCAGTTGTCACCTGACGGCAGCGGCATTCACGGGCAAATCTACCGGGCCGCCCAGGGCGACTCCGGCAAGCGCCTGACGCGCTACGCCGTGACGCTGCGACCGCAGCTCTCCTACCTGGCGCACCGCATCAACCAGCGCATCTTCCAGAACCTCACGGTGCCGAAAATCATTGGCCAGGTCCTTGAAGAACATGGCATCCAAAGCAATGCCTATACCTTCCACCTTGGCACGATTTATCCCGAGCGCATTTACTGCGTTCAATACGATGAATCGGACCTGCATTTCATACAGCGCCTGTGCGAGGAAGAAGGTATTCACTACCACTTTCAGCACAGCGCCAGCGGCCACAAACTGGTGTTCGGCGATGACCAAACGGTGTTCCCGAAACTCGCGCCCGTGGCCTACCAGCAAGACTCCGGCCTGGTCGCAAACGACCCGGTCATCAAGCGTTTCGACCTGCGCCTGGAAACCCGCACCAGCCGCACCACACGTCGCGATTATGACTTTGAAAAACCGCACATCACCCTCGAGTCCGACAGCCGCGGCGACGCCCTGCCCGACCTGGAAGACTACGATTACCCCGGCCGTTTTATCGACCGCACACGCGGCAGGCACCTGGCCAAACGCGGGCTGGAGCGCCACCGTGCGGACTACCAACTGGCCGAGGGTAAAAGCGACCAGCCGTTGCTGGTCAGCGGCCACTTCCTGGCCCTGACCCAACACAGCAAAGCCCGCTGGAACGACCTCTGGTTGCTCACCGAAGTACTCCACGAAGGCAAACAGCCGCATGTGCTGGAAGAGTCGGTGACCAGCGACACCACCGCGCTCAAGGACGACTTCCATCAGGGCTATCGCAACCGCTTCTTGGCGACCCCGTGGGACGTGCCGAACCGGCCACCGTTGAAACACCCGAAACCGCGCATCCTCGGCAGCCAAAGCGCCGTGGTCACCGGCCCCAAAGGCGAAGAAATACACTGCGATCAATACGGTCGCGTCAAAGTGCAATTTCACTGGGACCGCGACGGCCAGGCCGACGATAAAACCAGCTGCTGGCTGCGCGTTTCTTCCGCCTGGGCTGGCGCGCATTACGGCGGCATCGCCATCCCGCGTGTCGGCATGGAAGTGCTGGTGAGCTTTCTTGAAGGCGACCCCGACCAGCCACTGATCAGCGGCTGCCTGTACCACAAGGAAAACGTCGTCCCCTACGATTTGCCGGCCAACAAGACGCGCAGCACCTTCAAGACCCTGAGTTCGCCCGGCGGCAGCGGTTTTAACGAGCTGCGCATCGAAGACAAAAAAGGTCAGGAACAAATCTTCCTGCACGCCCAGCGCGACTGGGATGAAAACATCGAGCACGACCAAAAAATCAGAGTCGGCAACGAACGCCACGACACCGTTGAAGCCAACACCTACAGCGAATTCAAGACCGAGGAACACCACACCGTCTACGCCGACCGCAAAGTTGAAGCGCGCGCGGACGACCACCTGACGGTTGCGGTGAACCAGCACGTCAAAATCGGCACCGGGCAGTTCGTTGAGGCGGGCCAGGAGATCCACCTGAGCAGCGGCTTGAAGGTGGTGCTGGAAGCTGGCAGTGAGCTGACGCTCAAGGCCGGCGGCAGTTTTATCAAGATTGATGGCAGCGGCGTGGTGTTCAGCGGGCCGGTGGTGAATGTGAATACCGGTGGCAGCCCTGGCAGCGGCACACCGGCGGCGCCGCTGTTGCCAGGCGTGCTGAAACAAGCTGACGGCGACAAGGCCGGTGCGGTACTCACCCCGGCACAAATCAATACGCTGAAACGCAATGCGCCGTTCTGCGAAGAGTGTGAAAAATGCAAGGACGGTGCCTGTGCAATCTGACCCTTTGACACCCCAGGCCTGGCTCGCAGAACGGCCGCTACAGGCAGGCGAACGGCTGTATTTGATTGTCAGCGCTGCCAGCGATGCCGACGCGCTTAAAAGCCTTTACCAGCTTGAAACCACGCCGCGGCTCACTCCGCTCTGGAACGGCACGCCTTACGCGTCCTGGCAGCCAGTGATGCCCTACCTTGCTGAACTGAGCGATAACTCGGCTTATCTCGACTGGATTGCAGGCACTGATGCCCAAGACTGGGGCTGGCTCGCAGTGTCCCGTAGCGAGCCGAATGTGGTCTTCGAGCATCTACGCAGCCTCACCCAAGTCAAAATGCCCGACGATACAGAGGTATTTTTCCGGTTCTGGGACGGCCGGCACCTCTACCCGATTATTCAACGCTTAGGCGCTGAAGCCGGCGACATCTTGCCGGTGTTTGATCGCTATTTAATCAATGGCCGAAGCCTGGAAGTCGGGCCGCGAGTGGTGCCGAAAGCGCAGGACTGGCCGTGGTGGAAAATCCCGCAGGCGCTGCTTGATGCGTTAGTTGAAAAAGATCACAACATGCTCGTCGACAACCTGATGCAGTGGCTCGGTGAGGATTGCCCAGCCCTATTTTTCGCCTTCCCCGAAAGCAACCTGCGCCGCAAAGTCGAGCGTTTTGTGCGTCAACAACCCAATACAGAAGATATGGCAGAGCGCCTTGCGGCTCAGCTGACTAAGGAAGTCACGTCATGAATAGCCCGATTGGCACCCTGGTTTTGCGCGTGCTGGACGCCAAAACCCCTGACGTGAGCCTGATCCTCAAGGACTTCAACCATTGCCTGAGTGACTATAAGGAATGGGCGGACGGCTTCTGGACAGGCTGGGCGCTGGATGTGGACCAGACGTTCAAAGTCGGCAATGAGGTCAGCATCACCCAGCGCAAAACCAAGACCGACGCGGTAAAAACCTATGCCACCTGCCCGCTCGCTGGCGACTTCACGCTGATCCACATGTTCGACTCGGCGCGTTTTGTGCCGATCGGCAACACCCCGGTGCGGCTTGAACCGGTCACCAAAGGCATTATGTCTGACGACGTAACGGGCCCGGTGATTGAAACCACCATTGGCCCAACCGGTATCAAGGTCATCGACGGCTGCAAAAAAGGCCAGCTGTACCGCATCACGTTTTTCCCCAACGTTTCCCAAAATGACGTAAAAGCGCTCTACAACTCCTATCAAGGCGTGATCGGCAAGCTCAACGGCTGGCTGCAAAGCGAGTGGTCCGGCAAATTTCAACCACAGTGGGCCAGCTACTCGGCGGCAGATCGCAGCGGTCGCGCAGTGATCTTGTTGAAGCGCGCAATGGACGGCCTGGAAAAAGCCCTGCTGCGGTTGTGGGACGACATCAAGAGTTTGTTTGAGCTGCTCGCTCACCCGAAAGAAAATCTGAATAAGCTGCGTAAGTACCTGTCGGACGTCGAGATCGACAAACTCTACGCGGCGTCGAAGGAATCAATCGCCTCCGGCTTGTTGATCCTCAGCGACGAGCCACTGATGTTCATCTACATTTCGGCCATCGTGGCATGGGTCGGCATGCTGCCGCCGCAAGTCGTCGTGGATGTGGTGACCGCCATCGCATCCGAATTTTTGATCAACGTGGTGCTGGGGATCTGCCTGACTGGCGGGGCCGGTATCGCCGTGCGCGTGGGGACTAAAACGCTGTCTGCGGTCAAGTCCGGGGAGGCGATCAAATACCTGGAAGAGCTGGCGGCGACACTGATGAAGCTGAGTCGTGAACACAGCCTGCCGGCGCACGCCGAAGTGTCAAAACCGCTGATCGCCAGTGCCAAGAACGTACCCATGGCGCCGACGAAAACAGCGGCGCTGAAGATTGATGAAGCGGCGGCCAACGGCTCAAAAAGCCAGGTGCCGAAGACCACGGATACCCCGAAACAGCACGTGAAAGACGCTGCGTCGTTCCCGCGCAAGAAAACTACCAACCAGACCAGGCTGGAACGCAAGGAGACGGTCGACGACGCGCCTAGCCAGTCCAAAACGCCGGACGACAAGGCCGCCACCAGCGCGAAGAACACCTGCACTGACGGTTGCCCGGTTTCGATGGTGACCGGCGAAGAACTGCTGACCCTCACCGACGGCGAACTCGACGGATTGCTGCCCTTCAATTGGACCCGTCTGTATCGAACCAGCGCTGCCGAAATCGACTGTGGCCTGGGTTACGGCTGGAGCCATGCACTTGCGCAACGCGTCGACATCAAAGGTGACGAGGTCATCTGGACCGACCACGAGAACCGCGTCACCACCTTTCCGTTGCCGAGCGTGCAGCGCCCGGCGATTACCAACAGCCTCTCTGAGGCAGCGATTTTTGTCGGCGACGATGCGTCTGAGCTGATACTCACCCAGGCCGGTGAAACGCCGCAGTTTTACCACTTTCGTTACGACAACAAGGGTGCGGCGCTGATCGCCATCAGCGACAAGTACCAGAACCGCCTGCACATCACACGCGACCTGCAGGGGCGGATCAAACGAGTCGACAACGGCGCCGGCCGTGCGCTGCTTATTCGCTACGACCTAAAACACATCGTTGGCATTGATTACCAGCAGTTCCTGCCAGCGGACAATCTGGAAGATTGCTGGAACAACATTCAAACGCTGGTCACTTACCGCTACGACGCTCAACACCGGCTCATCGAAGCAAAAAACGCTGCCGGTGAAGCAGAGCGCTACGCGTACAACGATCAGCACGTCATCCTTGAACGCCAACTGGCCGGCGGCGCAAGTTTTTACTGGGAATGGGAAAATCAAGGCAAGTCGGCCCGCTGTATCCATCACTGGGCGAGCTTCTCGCAGATGGATTCGCGCTACGCCTGGGATGACAACGGCAGTGTTACCGTCACCAACGCCGACGGCAGCCAGGAAGTTTATGCGCACGATGACCAGGCCAGGCTCATCGCCAAGGTCGACCCCGACGGCGCCGAACACCTCAAGGCCTACGACGATAAAGGCCGGCTGATCGCTGAAAAAGACCCGCTGGGCGCCGTCACCGAGTACCAATACAACGAAGCCGGGCGCTTGGTGGCGGTGATTCCACCGGAAGACCTGCCGACCACGTACGAGTATCACAACGGCTTTGTACGCGTGGTGAATCGCGGCCCTGCAAAGTGGATCTACTGGCGCAACGAGCAAGGCGACATCACCGAACAGGTCGACCCGCAAGGTAACTCAACCTTCTACCGCTACAACCCGCAGGGGCGCCTGCTGGAAATCCGCCATCCCGATGGCAGCCTGCATCAGCTCGGCTGGAACAACCTCGGCCAATTGTTGGAGGAGCGCCTGCCCAACGGTGGTCAGCGCAAATACCGCTACGATGAACTCGGCCGGCAAATCACCCGACAGGAAGAAACCGGCGCGATTACGCAGTACCAATGGGACGCCGCCAACCGCCTGGCGAACGTCATCCTGCCCGGCGGTGCCACGCGCGCGTTCACCTACAACCCCTACGGTAACGTCACCGCCGAACGCAATGAGCTCGGCCGCGTCACGCGCTATGAATACGCCGATGGCCTGCACCTGGTCAGCCGTCGCATCAACCCCGACGGCAGCCAGTTGCAGTATCGCTACGACAACGCGCGACTGCTGCTCAGCGACATCGAAAACGAACGTGGCGAGCACTACCAACTCGACTACTACAGCAACGGCCTGATCCAACAGGAGACCGGTTTCGATGGGCGTCGCACCGCCTACGAATACGACCTCAACGGCCAGTTGCTGAAGAAAACCGAGTTCGGTGATGACGACAGCGAACTCGTCACCGAGTACCAGCGCGATGCCGCAGGCCGCCTGCTGGTGAAAACCCTGGCGGACGGTGAAGCCATTCACTACAGCTACGACGCCCTCGGTCGTCTGGTCAACGTCGATGACGGCCACTGGCCGCTGGCGTACGAGTACGACGTGCAAGACCGGCTCATCACCGAGCATCAAGGCTGGGGCACCACGCGCTACGAATACGACAAGCTCGGCCAACTGAGCCACTGCCGCCTGCCCGACGGCAGCACCCTCGATTACCATCACCAGCCCGGCGGCCAACTCAGCCGCATCGACCTGAACGGCTCGCGCCTGACCAGCCACCAGTTCAGCGCCGGCCTTGAACGCCAGCGCCAACAAGGTCTGTTGCTCAGCCAATATCAGTACGACGAACAGGGCCGCCTGCGAGCTCACAGCGTCAGCCAACAGGAGCACCAACTATACCGGCGGCGTTATGCCTACGATGCCAATGGCAACCTGGCCGGAATCGACGACAGCCGCAAAGGCAATCGCAGCTTTCATTACGACCCGCTCGATCGGCTGATCAAAGTACGTGGCGCCACGCCGGAAAGCTTCGCTCATGACCCCGCAGGCAACTTGCTCGATCAGGGTGATCAGCCGGTGGCGAGCCTGGCCAACGTCAAAGGCAACCGCCTGCTGATGCAGGGTGATCGTCATTACGACTATGACGCGTATGGCAACCAGATCCGCGAACGGCGTGGCGCTGGGCAGAAACTGGTCACGCAATACCGTTACGACTGCCAGCAACGACTGATCGGCGCCACCCTCCCCGGCGGCAGCACTGCGGCGTATCGATACGACGCATTTGGGCGCCGTATCGCCAAAACGGTCGATGGCCACACCACAGAATTTCTGTGGCAAGGCGAGCGGCTGATTGCAGAGAGTGCCCACAACCGCTATCGCACGTACATCTATGAACCCGGCACCTTCCGCCCGCTGGTGATGCTCGATGGCGAAGGCCCGCTGAAGGCGACGCCGTTCTACTACCAACTTGATCACCTGGGCACACCGCAGGAGCTAACCGACTACAGCGGCGACATCATGTGGTCGGCGAAATACCAAGCGTATGGCAACCTGGCTACGCTGGATGTGGCTGAGATCGACAACCCGCTGCGCTTTCAGGGGCAGTATTTCGATGCGGAGACGGGGTTACATTACAACCGGCATCGCTACTACAATCCGGGCAGCGGAAGGTTTTTGACGCCGGATCCGATCAAGCTTGCGGGTGGGTTGAATAACTACCAGTACGTGCCTAATCCTACGGGGTGGGTGGATCCGTTGGGGTTGGCATCCGCGATAGGAAATTGCCCTAAAGTAACGCGGGATGGGCAAGGCAGAATCACGGAATGGGATTTTGACATTGCACCAGATCACATCGGTACAGGGAGCGTGACCAATCAGGCAGCTCGCGATCATGCGAGAACGCTCGGAATTGCAACAGATGATGCAGGGCATGCGAGAGGGAGCAAGCTAGGAGGACCGGGAAATGTACTGGATAATATTTTCCCTCAAGCACCATCAATAAACAGAGGAAAGTTTAGGGTGTTCGAAAAAGGAGTTGCAGAACACATCATTGAAAATGACGTCAGCGCAACGGCTCGACTAACTGCCCTGTATGAAGGGAAGGACACACGTCCATACCAGTTAATTTACGAAATTAAATTTTCAGATGGCTCAAAGCTTAGCAAGATTTTTGAGAACTAAGGAGCGAACCAATGTTTATTAAAAAAACAGACATTAAAACAAATTCTTATATAGGCGGCGATCCGATGCTGCCTTCAGGGTTTGAGCACCCAAAAAGCAAAAATAATATAGAACTCACTTTTTTTTTCACAATCGAGTTTTCTGAGCCACACCCCTTCAGCGGATACTCGCTCAGCTTTTTCAGCGCTACAGCAGAGTTTGATGAAAACCTGACGATCCCTAGGATGCTAAACTCGAATCTAAAGGGAGCAGTAATACCCACTGGTTTCCTGAAAGACTATCAAGAGCTATTCAAAGTCTACCTTTTTAAAACTGAGACTGCAGAAACACAAAAAACTAAACTTCCAAGCATAAAAAAACAATACCTGGCGTTCTCATCCAGTGAGGATGGCGATATCTTCGGCTGGGCTGGACCTTCTCCTGACTGGACGCTTGAGGATGAAGCTCCATCGACTTATGAAGGAGAAACTGTAAACTTTATTTTTCAAGTAAAAAAGGACCAGACTTTTGAGATTTTAGAGGGAGCTCCACCACAAAAAGAGATGGATATATTTGGAGGCGTGAAAGATAGAAAAAAAAGAAACTACACTTTTTTTAATCAAAATGAGTCTTTTTTCTTCGGACGGACTTCGGATAAAGTCGATAATAACGTATATATCATTACTCAATATGACTGAGAAACAACAAAGCCCAAGACCTCTAAAAATAGCAACCTTAGTTGGCATTAAAGGAACGCGCATCCTTAATCGGCTCGAAAAGCGTCACCCAGAACAGTGATATCAGTACGTTGCTAAAAAATTTTCATCACTGGGAAAACTCCAATGAGGTCTACGTTCGAAACCGCTCTAGATCAACATGAGGTCTCCGAATTCTTTAAAGGAAATGGAATTTATTTTGCCCGAGGTTCTGATTGGGGCGACCATCTTTACATAAGCAATTGGCAAGAAATGTGTGGTGTTTTAAAAAACCAAAAAGCAGCATCATCCTTATTAACTAATATCTTCGAAGAATATGTAAAATATCTCCATGAAAATTACGCAGATGCAGCTGGCTTGCTACGCAATATAAGTGCGTACTACGTGCTGAGGAAAAAAAATACTGTTTTATCAATTAATGACTACGACCTTATAAGTGCGCTCGACGACAAAAGCAAAAACCATATAGGAGTATTATTTAGATTACTAAGAAAAGAATATGACGAGAACAAAGAAAACTTTTCAAAGCACTCCTTTGAACAAGAACTAAATCGCATTGAAAATAACGGTTGCCCATTTGAGCTGGAGAACATTTAGCACAAACGCCGCTATTGAGTTAGTTGAGTTAACTGAGCATATGCTAAAAACAGCGAATTGGTATTACCTCCTTGCCCCTAAGCGGAAGAGGAGCTCGGTGTTGCAAATCAATACGTGCTTAACTCCGAGCAGGCGCAGGGAAGCTTATAAATTCGGACAAAAATTACGTTCATATCACTATACAGTGCCACTATAAAGAAATATGATAAAAAGATTTAGTTCAAAATACGAACGAGCACATTAGGGCGATCAATGATTAGTCGCAGACTTCAATCCAAATATGTGGAAATATATGAGAGTGAATATCGACAAGCACCTGGAAATAGAGATAATCGAACTCATTGACGCACTAGTTAAGGGTGATCATGCAAAAATCTCCGAAAGAAATTGGTACGGCAGGCTTAACAAAGAGCACGTTGAGTCTAAACTCTCCGAATACGGCAATACACTGATATTACCTCCTAATAGCTTTTTAGAGAAAATAGATACTTACAATTACAGCGATGGCTCTGGCATGGCCATAGATGTGCCTCTATGGACGCAAGAAGAGGGAATGAGCGACCTGACTATTTCCTTAGAATTATTATACAAGGAAAGCAAGCCTGCGCTTCAGATGACCGACCTGCGCATTTTATAAGCCCCTGTAAGTCCGCCTCAATAATGTCAGCAACAACACAAACGTTAAATAAACTCTATAATGAAGGCTTGTTAAAAACAATTTAGACGCCTCAATAAAAATTGGTCGGCGCTGCGTCGAATGTTTCTATTCTCATAGAGGAAGCGAGATGAAATTTAGAGAGGTGCGAAAAAGCAGATGATTGTAAAAATGAATAGCAGGAAGCTATGCGATATTTTGTCCTGTCCTGAAAGTCTAAATTGGCAAGATGCAATTTACCTACCAAAGGACGAAAAAAAATGGAGCTTGAGTTGTGACGTAATTATCGAAAACCCGGAAAATTTTGAGGCTTACGATGACAACGACAACCCAATCGAAATATCTAACATTAACTACAGGTACGTTTTACTATGCGACGACCTTGCATCCATAATATTTAATTTAAGAGAGCAAACAAACTTGTTTGAATTAGATATGGCATACACAGCGCTCATTTATTATTTTGAAAACGATAGCTTTATCAAGCTCAGCCAGTGAAACCCTAACAAAAAAATCACGAAAACGTCTTTAGCCAAAACACTTCGCTGCTGAGGCAAGTTTAATCCTCGTTGGCACCCTAAACAAGCGAACGCTCTACGAATAGGCCATTAAATTAAGCCGTGCAAAGGTAAAATTAGTGAAAACCAACAAAACCATAGTAGGCGATATCATTCTCATCCCTCTGGAGCAGGGCTTCAGGCCAGCAAAGGTCTTATATGTATCACTAAGATACGAAGACACGATTTTGCTTGGGCTATATAAAAATCTTGTAGCTGACCTCCACTCCTCTTGCGACCTGGAAGATACTTTTGAATTATTAATCTATACATCAAGGGCACCGATACGGAAAAACCGCTGGCACTATATAGGGCACGAAGCGTTGCGTACAACGCAACAGAGCCTCGATTTTAGGGTAGTGGCTGGTGAGCGCTGGCAAGGTGACACCCATCTTGGACCAGCATCCGAAGAGGACAAAACCCGCCTGCCAGAAATGTTGGTAATGGGTGTGCGATTAGTTGAGGAAAAAGCCGCGCTTATCTCATAAAACGTGGACTTGGTGACGGCAAACCTACCCAACACAAACATTTAAACTAATCAATCATCTCCAAAATAACCGTCCGGATGTTGTAATGAGAATCAATGTTAATTTAAGGAAGGTATTAATAATGAATTCAAGCGAGTTTGTAACAGGCCTCAAAAACAGTGTGGTACACGAAAACTTTTCCAGCTATAAAAACCTGTATTTGAATACCAACGCCGAAAGCGCAACTGATGATTACTGGAAAAATTCATTAACGCTATTTAACTCATTGACCAACGAGCAGAAAACTATTTTCTTCGAAATCATCAAGCAAACCATAATAGACACGACTTCTAATATTTTAGGAGTTATAGATGGCGCTACTACGATAGCGGGCGCGCGTGACGAATTTTCGCTCTCCTACGGCAAAGACGAAAAATCACTAGAGGGCGATTTACAAAGTTTATTTCTGGCTGAGCTATAAACATTGTCAACTTTGAGTAACGCCTTATATTCAGAACGAGTACCTAACCCATTTCCGCAACAGCGCCCAGCTGCCCACTAACTTTCGCCAGCTGACAATTATAGTAGGCATTGGTCCAATTAGAGAGGTAATATCGCATAACGCATCAGGAACAGGTACACTTCAGGTTATACTGATGCTACCGACCCCCTATATGAGACGTTGTCGGCAAAATTTTTTACTTCGGAGAACACATAGTTTTGCTGATGAAAAAAAATGAAGCCAGGAGTTTTATATGAAATACGACTGGAGCTTGTTTGGGATTGATAAAGGCTCGTCTGTTGACGAGAGCAAAATATCCCAACTGCAAAGGACGCTTGGAGTAACTTTTCCAGAATCGTATCTAGATCTTGTCACTTATGCTGATGAAGCGTCACCAGCAATATCTTCGTTCTCATATGGCGGCGAAGAAACCTGCGCCAGCGAATTTTTTTCATTTTCATCTGAAGTAACACCGCATAGTATTTGTTGGTACATCGGACCTGGACGCCCCCCTAACCTACCAAAAAGCATGATCCCCATAGCTAGAGATGCGGGTGGCGTTCTAATTTGCTTAAACTTTGAAACAGCCCATGTGGCTGTTGAGGTTTTTGACCCAACCTCAAAGAAATCTCACACTGCCTCCAATAACTTTGATAATTTTATTAATTCATGGCGGCAATAGAGTGGCTTTACTCAATCTAATATTTTTAGGCTGTTGATTATACGGTCTCCTGATCTGTAAAATCTCCCGAGAATTACTGCGGAAACCGTCACGATAGCTATGATGACGTAACATGTTGATATCATAAAAAATTGGTATTTGCCTTATCCCAAGCATCTATATTTATGACGCCTCACTCATTCTGTATTCACACCCTAGATGAGAAACTCAATGCTATATAATAAAATCATAAAAACTTTAGGCGCTGAAGCAAGATTCTTTGAGGTTTCTGATATCGACCAGGCGTGCCGTATTGAATTGGCCACTGAACTCGCGCAGCTTCTTATTTTTTTCAAGGGCGCTATTGTCTTCATCCGAGGCGCTAAATTTAAAGTCGATGCTGACATTCCAGTAGCAGATGAGGACAGGTATGTTGATCTTGATATAATTTATGGCTTGAATCGCGATTCTAACAATATTTTTATAAAAAATAGCGTATATAAAGACAGAATAGGCGAAGACTTTTATACTTTCGGCGAATCCGTCAGTGGAGACCAATACTGTATCGAAAGAGGATCCGGAAAAATTTATTACTGGTATCACGAAGCCAAGTATGAAAGTGAAATAAAATTCTTAATAGCACCAAATCTTATAGAATTCATCACACACCTGGTAGCAGATGAAGAAAAACCACTCATAGATAAAACAAAAAAGATAATCAGCGCAACGTTTGATTTTTGACAGACCGAATTCTTCAGTCAGTACCTCAATCTGGCTGGGGGACATTACAGGCGGCTTTGCTACTAAAAGGCTGGCACCATGCATTTTTTAATGAGGGCACCGATCAAGCTTGCGGGTAGACTGAAGAACGGCCAGTACATGCCTAGCGCAACACAGTTGGATCGCCCCTGTAAACTTGGGAACAGGACCAGTGGAAGAATTGGACTGCTGGGTAATTGGAAGGTGGATCTGACGCCTCGCCTTCACGATAAAAATTAAGGACGCTAGAAATGAGCTCAAAAAAAACCGTCTCGATTTGGACTTCAAATACCGGCTGGGAATCATCTACGCTTAAACATGTCATGAGTCCAGAGTACTCAGATGATGGCGACATTCTTGGCTCTGAATTTAGCAATGCGTTCTCACTCGGCTTTGTTGACGATGACACAATCGAAGCTGCTAAAATCGAGCCAACAAATTCTATGATTGCCGCTATTGAGGGATGTTCCTATTATTTGGATATTGTGTCTGACATGAAGAATAAAAATATTCCTCTGAGCGGAGCGCCAATAGACACTATAGTCGCGATATACGACTACTCGTTTTCAGGCACACCCAAAAACGCTACCATTAGAACCCATATATTTGAGTACCAAGGAAGCTTTGAGTACAAGCGCCCTCCCTCTTAACCAAAAACTGGAAATAAAATAGTATTTCCTGTGCCGATAAAATTGGCGAATTTTACCGAATCTCAAATAAAAAGCAGGAGTTTCTGAAAAAATGACGCTTACTGATTTTGTGAATCTGGTAACCGAAACAGAACAGACCCATCCTGTTTGGTTTGATTTAAATGCAGATAAGACCGCAAGTGACCGAGCTATAGCTGCCTCCCAGCAATCTTTAGGGTTGATATTCCCGAACGAGTACGTTCAATTCATAAAAAAATATGGTGGTGGCTATTTTGCATTTAGCATCGTGTACTCTCTCGACAATGCTAGTGACTTCAATATAATTGAAATAAACAAAAGAAAATCTAGCGTACATAAAAATTATTTTCTATTTTCTGAAAACGGATGCGGCGACTTCTACGCCTTCAAGATGGTAAATAATTGTTGCCTGCCCGACGTTTTCTTTTTTGATCACGAAACATCAGCATGGAGCAAAACCAAGTACAAAAACCTATTCAGCTTCTTAAGTGAAGTAGCCCTCGCCCATAGTTAGGCAATAAAAGTGTGAGCGTAATAGACGTCCCTCATTTCTCTTTAATTGAAACTACAGTCATTCCCAAATAAAGCGCCTGAATCAAAAACTGTGTGAAATTTCTCGCACCTGCCTTGTGTGACACTCCGCCTCACACAAGGCACGCAGCTTTCAGCCTTAAAACGCCAACGTCACCCGCGCGTTCAGCGATTGATCAGACGTTTTGCTGCTCACCTGCCCGTCGTAACTCACGCCCACGGTCAAGGTATCGCTCAAGCCCAGATCGACGCCAGCGCCGAGCACTGCGGCGCTGCGCGCAATCGGTGCGCCGGACAGCTCGAAGGTATCGCCGCCGCTGAAGGCTGCGCGGCTCTCGGGGGTAACGTCGCCATAGGCACGACGCCAGCCCAGTGTGGCGTTGGGCTTGATTGCGACGCTACCGGCTTTCAAAGACGTGGCGGCACGCAGGCCCAGGGTACTGAAGGTGATGTGGTTGTTCTGGGACTTGTTCTGCAGGCTGATCGCGTTGCTGTTCTCATCGAACGAGTCGGTGTCCAGTCGCACATGCGCAAGGTTGGCGTAGGGTTCGAGCCGCGCATTGCCCATTTCGATGGCGTAACCCAGCTCGCCGAATACCTGGTTGGTCGCCGCCTTGTAATCCTCTTTGAAGTGCTCGGAAGAACCGGGCAAGTCCAGCGTGCGTTTGGCGGTCAGCTCGTGCCAGGTGCGCACCGCGCCGAGGCGCAGGCCGAGTTGGCCCCACTTGGCGCCGCCATATACGCCCAGATGATAGTTATCGCTGTCGGTGGAACCGGGCGCATTACGCAGGTTGAAGCGGCTGTTGCTGTAGCCGGCCAGCGCGCCCAGGCGCCAGGTATCATTGAGCGGTACGTCGGCGCCGAACAGCATGCCGCTGGTATGCGTGTCCAGGCCCGACACGTCACCGGAGCTGTCGGTTTTGCCGGTCGCGCCGATGGCTTGAGTCCACACCACGCCACGCGAAGCATCGCCAGCTAGGGTTTGCGGGGTGCTGCCGAAGGTTTGTGCCGACTGCGATTGTTGCAAGCGCTCGTTCATGGCATTGCGCACCAGCCGGCTGTCTTCGATCAACGCGGACTGCGTTGAAGCCTGCAGCTCATTCGACAGCGCATTGAACGTGGCTTGTGCCGTCGGCGCGTCATCCTGTATCACCTGGCGCCACAGCGCATTGCCTGCGCCTGCGCTGTCCAGGCCTTGCGCGACGGCTGCGGCATTGCGGGTTGTCGCCAGGCTGGCGAAGGTTTGCGCGTTGCGATTAAGCGTCAGCCCCACATCGGTCGCCGTGTAGTTCAACGTCGGCGTGAGGAAGGCGAAATGGGTTTGCACAGTGGCGAACGCCCCGCTGACGCCGCCGGCTGCCGAGAGGATCGAATAGCGGCTCGCGGCCAGCCAGTTACCGCCTTCAACCAGCGACAGCGTGCTGTTGTTGATGCTTGCACGGCCGCTGGCGACGCTGCGGTCAGCGTTGCCGTTGGCGTCCGATTCCACCTGATAGACCGAACCTGGCGCAAGGTTGACGTCGCCGTTGACGTTCAGTTGGCCGACCGAATTACCCGGCGCAACCACACCGCCCGCAGCGACGTTGATGCCGCCAACGCTGCCGTTACCGCCCAGCGTTGCGCCTTGCTGCACGCTGACGATGGAGTTGCCGAGGTTGCCGTTGACTGCCAGGCGACCGGCTTGCACGGTCGTTGCGCCCGACAGGCTGCTGTTGCCGGTCAGGTTCAAAGACCCGACGCCGCGCTTGATCAGCGCACCGTTCCCGGCCAACGAGTTGGCAAGGGTCGCGTTGGTGGATTGATCCACCACCAGCGTGGCGTTGTCGGTGATGGCCCCGCTGCCGAAGGCTTGGGCGTGACCGGTCAGGGTGCCGCCGTTGATCACGGTGCCGCCCGAGTAGGTGTTATTGCCGGTGAGCATCAGGTTGCCACTGCCGTTCTTGATCAGTCCGCCGCTGCCGCTGATGTCGTTGCGCCAGGCGTCAATCGCGTTGTAGCCGCCGAGGCTGGCGTTCATGTTGACCGTGACATTGGCATTGAATGCCGCATAACCATCGCCCGCTGCGTACAGGTTCAAGCGGCCATAACCGCCGGACTGATCGATGACCGCATAGCCTGAGGAGATTTCAGTGGTCGTCAAAATCTCGCGGCGCTGGCTGGCATCCAGGTAGGGAAAGCGGGTTTCCAACAGCACTTCTGCGTTAACCGGCACGACCGCAGCCAGGTTGGTCGGGCCAACCGGGTTGAATCCGTAGGTCATGCGCGAGGTAAATAGCGCCTTGTCCTGGGCATGCTGGGACGTGCGGTCCGTCGCCGGGTCGATGGACGCCATGCAGTTGCTGACGTCGCCACCGCATTGCGCCGTGAAATAACTCAGTGCCTGCGCACGAGCATCGGCGCGCAGTTGCGCGTTGGCAGGGTTGGACAAGTTATCGATGGCGAAATAGGTGGCGGTAATGCGCCCGCCCATCACATCGAACGGCGAATGCATGCCGGCTTCAATGCGGTTGTCGCCAATGTCCGAGGCGCGCAGCATCAACTCGCTGAAACGTTCGGGGATCGCGTAGGCCAAGGCATAGGAAGACAAGTACGCAGCGTTGGTATGGCCGCTCGGAAATCCTGAGTCGCTGGCCGGCGTGGTGCTCTTGGCCGGGCGCAAGGAAGGCTGCACCACGAATTCCAGGCTCTGCCCGTCCAGGCTTTGGCGCCACGGGCGCGGGTACAAATAGTGCGACTTGGCGGGCGTGGTAGAGGCGTCGTTGCGCACCGCGCCGACCAGGTCGACCACTTTGCCCAGCGCCGAAGACGAACTGCCGGCGCCATTGCCTTTGTCGTCGTATCTGACGGTTTTGTTGCTGTCGTCAAATTGCGTGATGGTCGTGAAGGCACCCGCACCGGCCTTGTAGGCAGCGCTCAACGAGCCAAGGCCGCTGATGGCGCTGTAACTCTGGTCGCGGCGGTCGTCAAAGTAGGCGGCGGTTTCCTGCGCCAGCGTGCGGGAGTTGGCGCGGTCGACCACGATTTGCAGGTTGCGCCTCAGCAAACTCTGCCCCAGGGCGGTCGGCGTGCCGGTATCCCACGTCGCGCCGGTCGTCCACAAGGTATCGAACCCCGAGAGCAGATCGACCCCGTTGATTCTATCATCCCCTGCCCGGCCCGCTGCCTGAACCGATACGGCAAGCAGTGAAAGTATCAATGAAGACGCCATGACATGGGCAACCGGTGTGTTACATCGCATAGCGTACGCCTTCACTCTATTTAGATAAGGCGACGACCCTAGCAAGCAGGTTTTACACTCCGATGTATCTGCGGTGACACATTTGTGGCGGCGCAAGATGCAAATACAACACACTTTGCCCATTCCAACACACGCAGGAACAAGCGCTCGTTGCCGCTGATTCAAAACAGCCCCAAGTACTCAACTGCCTCTGCTCACCCTCTGAGCCCGCATCAAATCAGGCTCAATCACTTAACGAACGGTTGCTATCCAGCCGCCTTCATTACTCAGCATTGCCGCTTGGGACCCATAAAGTGCAGGCGGTGGCGGCTTGGGCAATCAGCCAATCATGCTCACGTTTTGCGAAAGGCCGAGGCATTCCGTCAGAGACTCGAAGCGCTAACTTATAGGCACCATTGACTTCGTTCGCAGTCGGTGTGGCTTCTTTCAACTTTGTGTTGGTTTTGAGGCCTTCTACCGCGCCATATAGCGCTAGGGCTTGTTTGGCGGTATCTGGACTTTCCTCGAGGATTTTTACCACGATAAAAGCGGCATTGGAGCACCGATCCATCTTTTCCCATTGCTTCATTTGTGTTTCGTCACCGAGCACTAAAGATGAGGCGAGCAACATCAACGGGCCAATTAAAAAACGCATTGTTTTTGATCCTTCAAATGGGTTAGTGAGATGGTTTTGAAGCTTCCGTACTTTCCTGTACCCAATAAAAAACCCCGTAGATCATTGATCTACGGGGTTTTAAGAGTGGAGGCCGAGGTCGGAATCGAACCGGCGTAGGCGGATTTGCAATCCGCTGCATAACCATTTTGCTACTCGGCCTCAAACGGTCAATGCCCTTGCTGCTGACATTCACCGCATACAAACTTGAGTGGGCTCTGTGAAGCGCGCCTCTACTCTAAATCATTGAATACATTGAAGTTTTTAATGCTTCGTTGCGTTCGATGGGCGCCATTATGTACTCATTTGCTTTTGCCTGCAACCCTTTGATTTCAAAAATATTTCGTAGTGACATCAAGGGGTTGCGCGCGCTCGTTACTCCTTGATCACTTGTTGCTGGTAGTGCGGGTCGGCTTTGATCTGGGCTTCAGTGAAGGGGATTGCGTGCAGTTTTTTTTCGGAGAACGCTTGGGTTTGGTCCTTTGAGTATTGGGACGCGGGGTCGCTGGATTCAGAGAACGCCAGCACGCCGAGGGCTTGCGGGCCTTGGGCGTCGAAGGTGACGATTTGCAGGTAACTGCTGCCGCTGACGACTTCGCGTTTGCCGTCGGCGCGTGGCACGGTTTGCATGGCGTTGTAGATGCCCAGCGATTGTGGGCCGCCGTGAATCGGGATTTGCCCGGAGACTTGCACGTCGCCCCAGCGGGTCAAGCCAAGTTTGGCGACGTCTGCGGCGGACGCCAGCATGGCTTCGCGCAGGGCGTTGGCCACAGGGGCGCGGTCGATGGCGAGGCCGCGTGGCGTGGTCAGCGGTTGCGCTGGGTCGAAGGCGACGCGCCAGGCGTCGGGGGTTTGTTCGAGGTGTTGCATCAGGTTGATGAAGTGCATCAGGCCAACGCCGCTGTCGAGGTTGGCGTGTTGGTCCCAGGTTTTCAGGCTGGTGCACAGCGGCTTGAGTGCTGCGGCATCGGCGCCGAGGTGTGTGGCGCAGAACGCGAGCAGGTCGGGCATGACTTGGCTGGCGAGGTAAACCTGGTTGTCCATCACCATGTTTTGCAGGTCGGCGACGCTGATCGGTTGTTTCTCCAGCGATTGCAGGCGTTGCACGGCGAATCGCGCGCGCGGGCCGAGGCTGATGTGGTCCTGGCTGATCAACGGCGAGAACCCGGTCAACGGCGCGTTGGGGTTGGCCAGCCAGGCCGAGTCATTGGCGTGTTGTACATAGTCGCTGCGCTGCAGTTGCGGCAGTTGCTCGGCGGCGAAGATGCCGGGCTGTGCCGCGCGCGGGTCGCTGTCCCAGGCGCAGGCGCTGTGGGCGCCGTCGAGCATGATCATTTGCACGCCGGCGCGCGGGTCGCTGCATTGCGCAAGTTTGGCGGCGCTGACGTTGGGCACTACCGACAGGTTCATGTACAGGCTTTGGCCCTGGTCATCGGCGGCCACTGTGTTGACCCACGGAATGCCTTGCAGGGTGTGCACCGAGTTTTGCAGTGCCTTGAGACTGCTGGCGCGGTTCATCGCGTCCCACTGTTGCAGCACGCGGTCGTTGCCCAGGTTGGCGTCGCGCAGGCTGAACGCGTAGTGGTTGTCCCAATCGAGTTTGCCGGGCCATTGCACCACCGGGCCGAATTGCGAACTGTAGACCGTGTGGGTCACGTCCTTGAGGCTGCCGTCCGGCTGTTTGGCCTTGACGGTGACGCGAGTTTGCTCAAGCGGCAGGGATTTACCGTCGAGCAGGTAGCGCGTGGCATCCTTGGGGTCCAACGTCAGTCGGTACAGGGTGAAATGCTTGGAGGTGTCGACCGTATGCGTCCAGGCCACGTGCTGGTTAAAGCCGATGTTGATGACGGGCAAGCCCGGCAGCGCGGCGCCCATCACGTCGAGTTGGCCGGGGATGGTCAGGTGCATCTGGTAAAAACGCATGCCGCCCACCCACGGAAAATGCGGGTTGGCCAACAGCATGCCACGGCCATTGAATGAGCGATCCCGGCCCACGGCGACAGCGTTGCTGCCACGGTCCAGGCTGAAGCGCTGTTGATTGGCGGCGGCCAGTTCAAAGGCCTTGGTGTTCGATGGCACAGCGGCAGTGGCTTGCGGCGGTGCCGCGCCGACCAGGGCTTCGGCGAATTGGCCTACACCGCCCTCAACCAGCAGCCTGCGCGTCAGCTTGACCACGTCTGCCACCACCAGCGGCCGAACCCACGCCGCCTGGCACGGCGCCGGCGCGCCCTGCTCTTTCAGGTAACGGTTGTAGCCCGCCACATAACCTTCAATACGCTGCTGCATCTGCGGGGTTTGCGCGTTCCAAAACGCGGCGCTGGCCTGCTCGGTATTCAGCCAGGTAAAAAATACGTCGCTGGCCAGGTTGTTGCGTTCCTCAAGGGTTGCCAGATCAGGGCCGAAATAGCGCGCGCGTTCGCCATTCACCGTCACCACTTCATTGGCCAGCAGGCACACGTTGTCTTGCGCATACGCGTAACCGATGCCGTAGCCGAGGCTGCGCTCGTCATTGGCGCGAATGTGCGGCACGCCGAACGTGGTGCGCCGAATATCCGCCGATGCCGATGCCGGCGTCGCCACCTGCTCGCGTGCCGCTGCGGCCATACTCAACCCCAGCAACACCCCTGCCACGCACACTCTGGACAACCTGTTGGAAATAATCACGCAAGCTCCGCAGTCAAATTAAACACCCACACAAGGGGCAGCTACCCCACCGTAAGGACGCAAATGAGCGGGAAGAATTTAGCCTTGGCGGAGGTTTAGCCGGGCGATTCGACGGCGACAAACGCGCGACCGACAAAATTTCTACATCCAGCACTTCATGATTTATGTCGCTCGTTCGTCTTATTACCTAAGAGCGCCATCATTTTCCTGATCAGGCTCTGATAAGGAGTTTTTCGCATGCACAACTCGCAACTGCCCACGGACGGACGTTCACCCGCTACCGATTGCACTTTCGGCAGCGCCGCACAAGCATTCGGCAAAACGCCGGAACAGCAAGGCAACCAGCGTATTCGCCAGTTGCTCAAGCGTTTCGGTTTGCGTACCAGCCTGATCCGGCTGAAGGTTATCGACGCCCTGCTCACTGCCGCCGACAACCAGCGCACGCTTGGGGTGCGCGGCGTGCACAGCCATTTGCTTGAGCTGGGCATTCCGTTGTCATTTCTTAGCGTGCGTGAGGTGCTCAAACGCCTGTGCAGCGAGGGCGTGATCACCCTCAATGCGGATAAAAGCTACAGCCTCCATGAAGAGGCTGCCAAGGTGCTCGACGGTGGCGCCGACATTACAGGTTAGGCTTGACCTTGCGGCGCATGACGCCGTTGATCACTACCACGGTCACCGCCACGGCGATGGCGATGTACTGGAACGTCTTCTCGCTGATGACCCCGGTGTTCTGCAGATAGGACAGGCCAAACATCGTCCCCAGCACTGCAAGGGAAATCAGAATCGAATATTTCAAACGCTGCTTCTGGGTCATGACGGGTTCCTGAACCGGATAAATGTATCTGTTTTGTATCGCAGGCCATGCCAAGCACATACCCGATAACGGGGATGGATGGGGGCCGGCAGGGTCGTATGTTACAGGCGATGAAAAACTTTGGCTCGCTCCACGACCAATGACCGCGCCTGATTGAACCTGTCGGTACCTTAGAGGATTTTGAAATGTTGCGTCGAATCACCCTGCTGATTCCAGTGCTGATCATGCTGAGCATGAGCGGCTGCTTCTTTTTCCCACACGGTGGCGGTGGTGGCGGCTGGCATGACCATCGCTATGAAGGCGGCCCTGGCTATGAGCACCGCTGATTAGAATGACGTCTGGCTTTCCAGGCCGGAAAGCCAGACGCTCGCGGCTTAGCCTGCATGCACCCAACGCTGGTGCAACCAGCGCGCAAACGCATCCAGCGCAAACCCCAATAGCCCGATCAGCAACACCATCGCCATCAGTTCCGAATAGGCCAGGCGGTCACGGGTGTCGAGGATGTAATAGCCGAGCCCGGCGCTGACCCCGAGCATCTCGCACGGCACCAACACGATCCACACAATGCCGATGGCCAGGCGCACGCCGGTCAACACATGCCCGACCACACCGGGGATGATTACCCGGCGCAAGGTTTCCCAACGCGTGGCACTCAAACTTTTACTCAACTGCAACCAACGCGGGTCGAGCTGACGCACGCCGGCTGCGGTGTTGAGCATAATCGGCCACACCGCGGCAAAGGCCAGCAGGAAGTAGATCGGTTGGTCGCCCACGCCCATCAACATCACCACGATGGGCATCCAGGAGAGTGGCGAAATCATCCGCAAAAATTGAAACGCCGGCGTGGTTGCCGCCTCCAGGTTGCGCCAACTGCCGACCAACAGCCCGAGTGGCACGCCCAGCAACAATGCGAAAAACAGACCGACAAAAATACGCTTCAGGCTGACCGCAATGTGCAGGTACAGCTCGCTGCGCCAGAGCAATTCCCACAAGCTGCTGAAAGTCGCGGCCAGCGAAAAGCGCGCCGATAAACCCTCGGCGTCGCCAAACACTTTCACCCCCAGCCACCACAGCACCAGCACGCTTGCGAGGCCGCTGACGCCGAGTAACCAGCCTGGGCATGCGAAGGTTTTGCCGGTATTCAAACGCCGATCTCCTCGTGCCGCTCGTAGCCATCGGGCAAGCCGAAGGTCTTCATGCCGCCCACCGCCTCAATCGCATTACGTACGAAGCGCTCGTCCACCAGGTCTTTGGCGACGAAGGCCGGGTCCAGGTCTGCGAGGAATTTTTTGTCGCCTTCGATCAAGGTGTCTTTCAAGCGCCGCACCAGTTCCTCGGTGTAGCTGGGGAATGGGTAAGGCTGGAAGTCGATGCGGTGTTCGTCCCAATGCGCATGCTGGATTGCGCCGTCGGCCAGGTACGCCGCGCGGTCGGCGGCGGCCGGGGCGAGTACTTTGCTCAGTACCGGCTGAGTGTGCGGGGTGTAACGGTTCGGGCCGTCCTTGGACAACAGCTTCACCGCCTCTTCACGATTGTCGCGGGTCCACACTTGGGCCTTGACGATGGCATTCACGACTTTCTGCGACCATTCCGGGCGATTGGTCAGGTCGTGTTCGTGCATGAACACCACGCAGCACGCATGGTTGCGCCACACATCGCCGGTAAAGCGTTGCACGCGGCCGACCTTGAAGTTTTCCGCCAGGGCGTTAAACGGCTCGGCGACGATGAAGCCGTCAATCCGTTTGCTGGCCAGGGCTGGCGGCATGTCGGAAGGCGGCAACACGATCAGGTTGACCTCGTTGGCGGCAATCGCACCGCCGGCTGCACGCGCCACGGGCGTGAGGCCGTTGTCGCGAAACAGTTGCTGCACCACCACGTTGTGGATCGAGTACCAGAACGGGATCGCCACCGACTTGCCGCCCAGTTGCTTCACCTCGGTAATGCCCGGCGACACAGTCAGGCCAGAGCCGCCGACATGGTTCCAGGCCACCACTTTGGCCGGCACCTTGCTGCCATAACGCGCCCACACGGTCATTGGCGACAGCAGGTGAATCACGTTGACCTGGCCGGAGATAAACGCCTCGATCACCTGCGCCCAACTGCGCAACAGCACCGGGCGTTCGGCCTTGATGCCTTCGGCCTCGAACAGGCCGTTGTTATGCGCAACCAGCAGCGGCGTGGCGTCGGTGATCGGCAAGTAACCGATGCGTACCGGCGCGTCCGGCTCATTGGCGGCGCGTGCTTGCAAACTGCTCAACAGCGGCAAGGCACCGGCGGCGCTGAGTACCGCCGAGAGTTTCAAAAAGTCACGGCGCGAGTGGGTCAGGTCATCCAGGCACATGGCTGGGCTCCAGCAATTCAAGGGAGTTGGGTTGAGGGCGGCTCGCCTGCCGTAAGGTTTTAAGCATCTCGATACGCAGCGCGCCAATGGCCTCGACCTGTTCTTCGCGCGGTTGCGGCAGGTCGATCTGCCATTCGCCCAACGTGCGTGCCGGGCGGTTGCCGAGTAGCAATACCCGGTCGGACAGCAGC
Source organism: Pseudomonas kitaguniensis (assembly GCF_049199985.1). Taxonomy (NCBI): domain Bacteria; kingdom Pseudomonadati; phylum Pseudomonadota; class Gammaproteobacteria; order Pseudomonadales; family Pseudomonadaceae; genus Pseudomonas; species Pseudomonas kitaguniensis. The sequence goes on along the minus strand of NZ_JBLZPT010000005.1, from coordinate 56,042 downwards.
AGCGCTTCATCAATGTCGTGGGTGATCAACACCGCCGCCGAACCTTGCTCGCGGTTGACCTTGAGCAACAGGTGCTGCATATCCGCGCGGGTCACCTCGTCCAGCGCACCGAACGGTTCATCCAACAATAAGACTTGTGGTTGCCGCGCCAGGCAGCGGGCCAACGCGGTGCGCTGAGCCATGCCGCCAGACAATTGCGCAGGAAATTGTTGACGCGCATGTTGCAAGCCGACCGCCGCAATGGCGTGGTCGACGCGGCGGCGCCGCTCTTCTGCGCTCACATTCGGCTGACGGGCGAAGTCCAGGCCAAACGCGACGTTTTTTTCAAGGTTTAGCCAAGGCAACAGGCTGGGGTCTTGAAACGCCACCGCCACGCGCGGATGGGGACCGTGCAACGGCTCGCCCAACACCCTGACGCTGCCGCCCTGCGGTGCTTGCAAGCCGGCGAGTACGCGCAACAGGCTGGACTTGCCGACGCCGCTGGGGCCAAGGATCGACACCACTTCGCCGGCCTGCAACTGCAAGTCAAACCCTTTCAGCAACGGGCCACTGGCATAGCCCAGGCAAATGTTTTCGGCGCTTAATACCGCCTGGCTCATAGCGCGGCCTGGCGATGCAACTCGGTGCGCAATTGCACCAGGCTTGGCGTGACGATGGGCACGAAGGCCGACTCACGCCAGCGCCGCGCAAAACCGCTGCCGTGCGCGGTAAGGTAAGCCTTGCCGCCACTCGCTTGCAGTTCAAGCTGCACCGCACCGGCGGCGGTTTCTGCGAGGGCAATGCGCAGTTTGAACAACGGCACCGGCTCTGCCACAAACCGTCCGGCCAACAGGCCTTTTTTCAAGTCGTTTACCAAGTGGTCGAGGGTCGCCCGCAGCGCCTCCAGCTCATCGCGCAATACCGTGCGGCTCGCGCCCAGATGGTTGGCGACTTCGGCCAGCGAACGACGCGCCAAGCCGATCGACATGCCGCACTGCAAGCCCAAAAACGCCGGGCGTACCGCAGGCAAAAATGTGCGCGCATCCTCGTGCAGCAACCAGTCCCGGCTCAATTCCACCCCTTCCAGGCCCAGCGCCGCCGTGTTGCTCGATTGCAGGCCCATCAGCTCCAGGTCACGTGAGCGTTGCAAGCCTGAAACAGAATCGGGGATCGCCAGAATAAACGGCGCACCGCCACCGGCATGTTCAATTGCCGCGGCCGCCACAAAGCCGTTTTTGCGCAGGTTGGTCACCCAGTGCAGGCGACCGTTGAGGGTCCAGCCATCGTCAGTCGGTTCGGCGCTGATTTGCAGCGCCTCGATGCCGGACAAAAACTTCATCGCATTCGACAGCCCCGTGGCGCCGGCCAGCTTGCCACTGAGCAAGTCCGGCAACAGTTGCTCACGCAGCCGCTCATTCGGGCTCTGCAACAAATACTCAATAAAAGACCGCTGGCCCCAGCACACAAACGCCGCCGCCAGCGAATGGCTGGCTACGTGGGCGATGGCTTCCACCGCACCGGTTACATCACCGCCCAGACCACCGAGCGCCTTCGGCACACCGGTGCGCAGCACGTTGGCCTCGGCCAGGCGCGGCAGTACTTCCTGGGGGTCGCAGCTGCCCACATCCAGGGCCTGCGCTTGAACATCGAGCCAGCGGCTCAAGATTGGGTCAAGCATTCATGTTTCTCCTTTTTAAAGCACAGGGCCCACTTAAAGCAGGGGGGCCAACAGCCACGCGTGCGCGCTTCAGCTTGCCGGTTTTTCCCAACGGTATTGCGCCAGTTCCGGGTTGAGCGGCGTACGCGCAAACACATTAGCGAAGTTGCACAGGGTGGCCAGGCTCACGCCCAAAATGACTTCGAGTGCCTGGCCGTCGGAGTAACCGGCGGCGCGGAATGCCTCAAAGCCTGCGTCGCTGACATCGCCCCGCGTGGCGATCACTTCGCGGGTGAACGCGGCGAGTGTCTCATAGCGGGCGTCGGGTAATTCGCCGCGTTGGCGCAGCGCCTCGATCACCGTTTCGGGCAGCTTGGCTTTGTTGCGTGCTACGGCGGTGTGGCCGGCCACGCAAAAATCGCAGCCGTGGGTGGTGGCGGCAACCAGTTGCACCACTTCACGCTCGGCCAGGCTCAGCTCAGCCTTGGCATTGATAGCCGAGACGGTGATGTAGGTTTCCAGCGCCGCCGGTGCATTGGCCAGTACGCCGAGCAGATTGGGGATGAAGCCCGAGCCTTTCAGGGCGTTCTCCAGGAAGGGTCTGGCCGCTTCAGGTGCGGTTTCAGGGGTCAGCAACGGTACACGGGACATGGAGTGGTCTCCTGATAGGTTCGTGTACTCAGTCTGTTGGTTATAAAAAAACCGCTCAATAGGCTAAAGTAGCGATTACTTGCTCTAGAGTCTTTTCGTTAGATGAATTCGTCCAGTGCACTTGTCGATTGGTTATTAGACAGCCTCGAACTCAACACGCGCTTATTCCACATCGGCCGCTATTGCGGCGACTGGCACGCGAGTACTCATGGGCTTGCCAGCGCGAGTTTTCACTTGGTTGTGCAAGGCCAGTGCTGGCTGCATTTGGACGGCGAGCCGACGCCGCAACACTTGAACAATGGCGATGCGGTGTTTCTGCTGCGCGACTTGGTGTATCGCTTGTCTGGCGAAGCAACGGCCGCTGCGGCGCAGGCATGCCCACGGCGCCCAATGCTGCCGCTGGACAGCACTGCCGGCGACGGCGTGGGGTTGGTCTGCGGCTTTTTTCACTTCCACTCCGGCCTGTCGGCGATGATCGTCGACAGCCTGCCGGCCTGGATCATCCTGCGCGCCGGCGACCCGTCACTGACCGCCGCACGCAGCTTGTTCGAACTGATCCTGCAAGAGTGCGAGCGCGCCCCGGCGCCCTCTTCCGCACTGCTCGAACGTCTGTGTCACCTGCTGTTTCTGTATGTGCTGCGCCAGCAAGTGCTCGACAATACCGAGCTTGGCGGGCTGGCGGCACTCGCCCGGCAACCGGCGTTCGCCAACCTGCTGGAGCAACTGATCGCGCGCCCAGCCGACGCCTGGAGCCTGGAAAGTATGGCGGCCTGCACCGGGCTCTCGCGCTCGGCGTTTTTCAAGCGGTTCAACGAGCTGTGCGGCCAATCGCCGGGGCACGTGCTGCTGATGATGCGCATGCGCCATGCGTGCGAGCTGTTCAAACAAGACCAGACCGTGGCGCAGGTGGCACTGGCGGCGGGTTATCAATCGGTGGCGGCGTTTACCCGGGCGTTTCACAAAGTCATCGGGCAACAACCCGGCGCCTATCGCAAGGCTCAAGCCTGACGGTGCAGCGCCTCAGGGTTATCCGCCTGCGACAGCGGTCGGGCAACCTCCTCAAGCGATTTGCGCTCGGCAGCCGTGCCCCAGCGCCATTGCACCAGCGCTGCAAACAACATCAGCCCTGCGCCGATCAAATAGCCGACCAACAACTGGCTGCGCTCACCGCTTTCGATCAGTTCACCAAACAGCGTTGGGCCGATGATGCCGCCCAGCCCCGTGCCGAATGCATAGAACAGCGCAATCGCCAGCGCACGAATTTCCAGCGGAAAGGTTTCGGCCACGGTCAGATAGGCGGAGCTCGCAGCCGCAGAGGCGAAGAAAAAGATCACCATCCAGGCGATTGCCTGTTGAGTTACATCCAGCAGCCCGCGTTGAAACAGATAACCGCTGATCGCCAGCAGGACCGCAGAAACGGCATAGGTCAGGCTGATCATCACCCGTCGCCCCACCACGTCGAACAACTTGCCCAAGAGCAGCGGCCCACAAAAATTGCCCAGCGCCAGCGGCAACACGTACCAGCCAACGCGCTCAGCAGGCACACCGTAAAAATCCGTGAGTACCAGCGCGTAGGTGAAGAAAATTGCGTTGTAGAAAAAAGCCTGCGCCGTCAGCAGGGTCAGGCCCACCAGCGAGCGCTGGCGAAACGTAACCAGCAGCGTTTTGGCGACTTCGCCAAGCGGCGTATTATCTCGAACATGCAGCCGCAATGGCCTGCCAGCGACGGCAGACAACACGTGCCCCTGGCGCTCAAGGCCGACTTCAATCTGCTCAACGATCTTTTGCGCTTCGTCCGAACGCCCGTGAATCAGCAACCAGCGCGGGCTTTCCGGCAGCCACAAGCGCATCAGCAAAATCAGCAAACCGAGTACCGCACCGATGCCGAAGCACAGGCGCCAGCCCAATTCGGCACCCACCCATTGCGGGTCGAGCAAAACAATCGAGCCGATGGCCCCCAACGCAGCGCCTAGCCGGAATGTGCCGTTGATCGTCAGATCAACCCAACCCCGGTAACGGGCTGGCGTGAACTCTTGAATAGTCGAGTTGATCGCCGCGTACTCGCCGCCGATGCCCATTCCGGTCAGCGCGCGGAACAGCATGAAGCTCCACACGCTGAACGAGAATGCCGTCGCGGCGGTAGCGCCGACGTATAGCAGCAAGGTGATGAAGAACAGCTTGCGGCGCCCGAAGCGGTCCGCCAGCCAGCCGAAGAACAGTGCGCCCAACACCGCACCGGCTATGTAGGCAGCGCCGGCCAGGCCGATGTCGCTGCGGCTGAGGTTAAGCACCGGGCTGGCCTGGAGGGCACCCGCTACCGAGCCTGCGAGGGTGACTTCCAGGCCGTCGAGCAACCAGGTAATGCCCAGCGCCATGACCAGCAAGGTATGAAAACGCCCCCACGGCAGGCGATCCAGCCGAGCAGGCAAATCAGTGTCGAACACCGCTCCAGTATTACAAGTCGTGTTCATCTGCGGGCTCCCCACGGCTGACGCTGGTGTCTGGTTTGAGAGTCGTTGAAATCGTCCGAGTTCAGTTGCCAGGAACACGGGGCACCGCGTTACCTCGACCGCCATAAACTTTGCACCCTCGTACCTAAAGCTCCGCCTTGCCAAGCCGATACCCCGACGAAGCTCTAACAAAGCCGCGCCAATAATAAACGCTTCGTAAGGACGATACCCATGCCCCCATTGCGCTCCATCCAAACCCGCTACACCGTGTTTCTGGTGCTATTCGTCTTGGTGTTATTTGTGTTGACCGTCGTGGGCATCGGCCAGTTGGTCGCGCCCAAGCTGCGACAGACCGAAGAACAGGTCGTGCTCAACCGCATCAACGAAGTGGCCGTACAAATCCAGGGCGAACTGAACAAGGTTCAGTCCCAGCAACGCAGCATCACCCAAACCATCCCGCTGCTCGACAGCGATGCCATCGACAAGGTGCTGCCTGGCCTGGTGGATCAGTACGGCGAGCTTAAAGTCTTTGGCGGTGGCATCTGGCCGCTGCCTAACCAGCGAACACCGGGGCGTAACAAGCACAGCACTTTCTGGCACCGCGATGCGTCGGGCAAGCTCGCCGTGAACACCTTCTGGAACAGTGACGCCGCACCTAATTACTACGACCAGAGTTGGTATAAAGGTGGTCTCGCCGCACCGCGCGGCCAGTGCGCCTGGGCGGCCGCCTACAAAGATGACGCCAGCCAGGAGCCACGCACCAACTGCGCCATGGCGATCCAGCGCGACGGCGCGGCTTATGGCATCGCCACCATCGACGTGACCCTGGGTTTTTTCAATGACCTGGTGGCCAGCAAGGAAAAAGACATCGGCGGGCAGATGCTGATCGTTGAGGCTGACGGCAAAATCATCAGCAACAGCACGCGCATCAGCGGCCCGGTGGTGTTGAAGAACATCAGCGAACTGGCCGGTTCTTCAGCCTTTGCCGCGCAGGTCAGCAAGGCGCTGGGCCAACGCGACCAAACGCTGCAACGCACCGAGTTCGACAACCAGGGCGTGGCCAGCACCTTCTATATGCGCCCGATTGAGGGCACGCCATGGTTGCTCGCCACCGCCCTGCCCACGTCGTTGATCACCGCCCAGCGCGATGACGTGCTCGGCAGCCTCAGCCTGATCCAGATTCCCATGGTGTTGCTGCTGGTGCTGTTGCAGGTCTACGCGATTCGCCAACTGGTGCAGCGCATGAAGTCGCTGAAGACCAATATCGACGCGCTGTCGGCCGGCGACGCCGACCTGACGCGGCGCATCACCATTCGTGCTGAAGACGAACTGGGCGCGATTGGGCACTCGGTGAATCACTTTATCGTGTACCTGCAAAACATGATCAGCGAAGTGACGCTGGCCACCGGCGCGATGTCGTCGGGCCTTGAGCAGTTGCAACAGACCTCGGCCCACACCAACCAGATTTTGGTGCGGCACGCCTCAGAGACCGATCAGACGGTCACCGCCATCACCGAAATGAGTTCCACCGCCGACACCGTCGCGCACAACGCCGCCGAAACCGCGTCGTTTACCCAGCGCGCGAATGAGCACGCCGACCGCTCGCGGGTGGTGGTGGGTGAAGCGTCCAACAGCGTCAGCGCCTTGATCGGCGAAGTGGCCAGCGCCACCCACACCGTTGAAAACATGCGCCAGGACGCCGCGCGCATCACCGAAACCCTCGGTGTGATCGGCGCGATTGCCGGGCAAACCAACTTGTTGGCACTGAACGCCGCGATCGAAGCGGCGCGGGCGGGCGAGCAAGGCCGTGGTTTTGCGGTGGTCGCCGACGAAGTGCGCGCGCTGGCTGCGCGCACCCAAGCCAGCACCTCGCAGATCAACGAGATGCTCGCGCGCCTGACCACCGGCGTGAGTTCGTCGGTGGCGGCCATGGAAAACACCCAAGCCAGTTGCCAATCGGCGGCGGATGCCACGGCACGGGTTAATACCGGCCTGGATGAAATGGCGGGCTCGGTCAGCCATATCAACAACCTCAGCACGCAGATCGCCACAGCCGCCGAGCAGCAAAGTGCGGTGACCGAGGAGATCAACCGCAGCATGGTGCAAATCCGACATATGGTCGACGAGCTGGTGCAAAGCGGCCACACCACCCAAACCAACACGCAAAGCCTGTTGGACGCGAACGGCCGCGTGATTGCCCTGATGAGTCGTTTCAAGGTGCGCTGATAAGTGGCTGTGGCACTTCCGTGCAATGCGCGGGAGTGGGACTATTCTGAAAGTTCCGAGCCACACAGGAGGTGGGTCATGCACGCTGTCGAGCATTCAAGCCGCTTGGAGCGGATCAGCCAGGAGCGCTTTATCGAAGCGCCCTTGGAGGTTGTTTATGACTATGTGAGCCAGCCTGATCGTTGGCACGAGTGGCACCCTACGGCGCTGAGTGCCGACACCGGCACCGGCGGGTCATTGCAGGCCGGTACACGTTTTAACGGGGTTATCGACTTGCTCGGTGTGCGTGTACCCATGAGTTATCGCGTGCAGGTGGCGTGTCGGCCTAGTGAATTCAAGAGCGTGTTTACTTCGTTGGTGGTGGATGGGTCGGTGCACTACTTTTTGCAAGCGCATCGCGGTGGCACGTTGTTTAAACGTGTATTGACGTATGAGACCGAGTTGCAACTTGCAACGCTTCATCAGCGCATGCTTGAGCTGTCCAATGTGGCGCTGGACCAGCTTAAGAAGCGGCTGGAAACGGGTCTTTAGAGTCGGTACACCGAGCCAAAATTGTGGGAGCGGGCTTGCTCGCGATGCAGGCACCTCGGACTATCAGTCACACTGAGTTGACTGCATCGCGAGCAAGCCCGCTCCCACACATGAAGTTTTGGACCCTTTCAAAAGTGACTCGCCATCAGTAACAACGCCAAAACTGAGACCCACAAAAGCGCGTAGATGCCTGTGCTACGATGCGGCCGTCACCATCCCCCCCTGCCTGATCGCGAGCCCCCATGAAAACCCCGTTGCGACTAGCCCTGCTGTTTGCCTTGCTCACCCCTGCCCTTGCGCTGATCGCCATGCCGGGCATGCACCCGGCGCATTGATTGATGCTCGCCGGTTACCTGGGGCTGTTTTTCGCCGCCTTCGGCGCCGCCACGTTGTTGCCGATGCAATCGGAAGCGGTGCTGGTGGGCTTGTTGATCAGCGGGCATTACAGCCTGTGGGCGTTGCTCGCAATCGCCACCGTCGGCAACGTGCTGGGCTCGGTGGTCAATTGGTGGCTGGGGCGCTCGGTTGAGCGCTTTAAAACGCGGCGCTGGTTTCCGGTCAGCCCCCGACACCTGGAAAAGGCCAGCCGCCACTACCAACGCTGGGGGCATTGGTCGCTGTTGCTCAGTTGGGTGCCGATTATCGGCGACCCGCTGACACTGGTGGCGGGCGTCATGCGCGAGCCGTTCTGGCGCTTCCTGCTCTTGGTCAGCGTTGCAAAAGGCGCCCGATACGCGGTGCTGGCGCTGTTGACGCTGGGCCAGCTCCCCCACGCCCTGCAGGAATAATCCTTGTTTTCGCCGAGTTCGGCGCGCGCTTCATTCGCTTAATCCTCGATTAATGCCTGGCCCGAAGACTCCGATTTTTCCCTGCAGAGCCCCGCCCCATGCAAGCCACATGCACGCGCTTTCTCACCCCTTTATTACTCGCAGCGGCCATCACCGGCTGCGCTACCGCCAAAGAAACCACCTACGGCCCGCAGTTACAGGGCTTCCAATACCCGTATCCGCTTGAGCAGTTCAAATTCTCGTCACAAGGCCAAGCGTTGCAAATGGGTTATATGGATGTGAAACCCAAGGGCACGCCGAATGGACGCAGTATCGTGCTGATGCACGGCAAAAATTTTTGCGGCGCCACCTGGGCAGGCTCGATCAAGGCCCTGAGCGACGCCGGTTACCGCGTGGTGGTGCCTGACCAAATCGGCTTCTGTACCTCCAGCAAGCCCGAAAGCTACCAGTACAGCTTCCAGCAACTGGCAATCAACACCCAGCAATTGGTGGAAAAACTCGGGATTAAAAAGGCCACGCTGCTGGGGCATTCCACCGGCGGCATGCTCGCCACCCGCTACGCCTTGATGTATCCGGCGCAGACCGAACAACTGGCGATGGTCAACCCCGTTGGTTTGGAAGACTGGAAAGCCATGGGCGTTCCTTACCGCACGGTCGACCAGTGGGCGCAAGCCGATAGCCAATTGACCTACCAAAGCGTGCGCGACTATCAACAAGCCAACTACTACCTTGGACGCTGGGAACCTGCGCACGATCGTTGGGTAGACATGCTGGTAGGGCTGCACAACGGGCCAGGCCGGAAGGAAGTCGTGCGCAACTCGGCGTTGATCTGGGACATGATATTCACCCAGCCGGTGTACTACGAGTTCAAGGACTTGAAAATGTCCACCCTGCTGCTTATTGGCACCTCCGACACCATCGCGCTTAACAGCGACCTGGCGTCACCGCAAGTCAGGGCGAAAATCGGCAATTACGCAGAACTCGGCAAGCACGTGGCCAAGCTGATTCCCAACGCAACCCTGGTGGAATTCGCCAACCGGGGCCACTCGCCACAGCTCGAAGACCCTGACCAGTTCCACACGGCGTTGCTGCAAGGCTTGAAAGCCCTCTAGCCCGGTGAGTTACGGGGTGCCAGTGGCGTGACTGCGCCGCCCCGTTAATCCTCACTTAATCGTTGCGCCACAGCATCCGGTCACTGCCTCCGGAGACTGACTCATGCCCCTGATCCGTTCACTGTGCGCCGCCAGCCTGCTGCTCGGCAGTGCCCTTCCCGCCTTCGCTGCCACCGAAAGCCCGGCCTACGGCCCTGAACTGCAAGGCTTTGAATACCCCTATCCGGTTGAGCACTTCAACTTCCAGTCGCAGGGCAAATCCCTGCAAATGGGTTACATGGACGTACCGGCCAAAGCCCCTGCCAACGGCCGCAGCGTGGTGCTGATGCACGGCAAAAACTTCTGCGGCGCGACCTGGGATCAATCGATAAAAGCCTTGAGCGACGCGGGTTACAGGGTGATCGCAGCCGACCAGATCGGCTTTTGCACCTCCAGCAAGCCGGACCATTACCAGTACAGCTTCCAGCAACTGGCGATTAACACCCACCAGTTGCTGGATAAACTCGGCATTCAAAAAGCCACCCTCGTCGGCCACTCTACCGGCGGCATGCTCGCCACCCGTTACGCGCTGCTGTACCCGGCGCAAACCGAGCAACTGGCGCTGGTCAACCCGATAGGCCTGGAAGACTGGAAAGCCTTGGGCGTGCCGTACCTCAGTGTCGACCAATGGTATGAACGCGAGCTGAAAGTGAGCGCCGACGGCATCCGCAAGTACGAACTGAATACTTACTACGTCGGACGCTGGAAGCCCGAGTATGAGCGCTGGGTCGACATGCTCGCGGGCCTGAATAAAGGCCCGGGGCATACTCAGGTCGCCTGGAACTCGGCGTTGATTTACGACATGATCTTCACCCAGCCGGTGTACTACGAGTTCAAGGACTTGCAAATGCCGACCCTGCTGCTGATCGGCACCGCCGATACCACCGCCATTGGCCGTGATGTGGCGCCGCCCGAGGTCAAGGCCAAGCTGGGTAATTATGCGGTGTTGGGCAAGCAAGTGGCCAAGCTGATCCCGCACGCTACGCTGGTGGAGTTCCCGGGCATGGGGCACGCGCCACAGATGGAAGATCCGGCCCAGTTTCATAAAGCGTTGTTGCAGGGTTTAAACGCCCTTTAAGTCAACTTTTATCGAGGCACTCGTGAATGTCGTTACAGATCGCAGTCATTGATGATTGGCAGAAGGTCGCCAGTGGCGTGGTGGACTGGTCGGCGCTGGCGTCGGTTGGCCAAGTGCATTTCCTGCACGATTACCCGGCGGACACGGCGTCAATGATCGAGCGTTTGCAGGCATTCACGGTTATTTGCCTGATGCGCGAACGCACCCTCTTCGACACAGCGCTGTTGCAGGGCTTGCCCAACCTCAAGCTGTTGGTGACCGGCGGCATGCGCAATGCCGCCATCGACATGACGGCCGCCAAGGCGCTGGGCATTCAGGTGTGCGGCACCGACAGTTACAAGCAGGCGGCGCCGGAACTGACCTGGGCGTTAATCATGGCATCCACGCGCAATTTGCTCGCCGAAGCCAACTCCCTGCGTGCCGGCAACTGGCAGGTTGGGCTGGGTGGCGACCTGTACGGCAAAACTCTGGGGGTGCTCGGCTTGGGCAGTATTGGCCAGAAGGTCGCGCAGTTCGCGCAGGTATTCGGCATGCGCGTGGTGGCCTGGAGCGAAAACCTCACGCCCGAACGTGCCGCCGCGTCGGGTGTGACTTGGGTCAGCAAGCGCGAGTTGTTCGAGCAGGCGGATATTCTAAGCGTGCACTTGGTACTCAGCGATCGCAGCCGTGGTTTGGTGGATGCCCAAGCGTTGAGCTGGATGAAGCCGACTGCGCGCTTGGTCAATACTGCGCGCGGGCCGATTGTGGATGAGCAGGCGTTGGTTCAGGCACTCGAAAACGGACGCCTGGCCGGGGCTGCGCTGGACGTGTATAGCGAAGAGCCACTGCCGGCAGATCATCCGTTTCGGCGCTTGCCCAACGTGTTGGCCACCCCGCACGTGGGGTATGTCAGCGAACAGAATTACCGGCAGTTCTACCAGCAAATGATCGAAGATATTCAGGCATGGGCCAACGGTATGCCCATGCGCGTGCTTGGCTGATGCACCCATTCAGTGCATATGCACCACCTGCTGGCGGTTGCATCGCCCCGCTTTGAGTACTTTGCCGGCAAGCCCGGCTGCAGATTTTAAATTTGCATATGGTTACAAGTTTATTGTCCTACAAACCCCGGCAAAAACCCTACAGGTGCTGAGATCTGTCCTAGACTCATGAACCATGGGTCCGTTCCAAAACAAAAACCCCGCAAAAAATCTAAACTTTCCAACTCTGCCATAGGTCCAGTTTTAAGGGAGGCGAGCACGCGCGTTTAGCGAAATGCCCGTCCATCCAATCTATTTCTGCTTGCCGTGCAACTGGCATAAGCCTTGCCAGATCTGTACAGCGCTTGCGCGCCTGGCCGCAGGATGCGGTCATCGGAGCTAGTGGCAGCGGGCCATTAGCCCACCAAAACGTGGGAGAGCATTATGATCAGTGCCGCAGTAGATACTCAGGGAGAGCGTTTTAGTCAGCCGGTAGGGGGGCCTACGTCATTGGCCGACCTGCCCAACACTGTGCGGCCGATCGTGAGTCAGAATCCTAATCGCAAGAAAGTGCTGTTTGTTACCTCCGAATTCGCCGATCTGGTGAAAACCGGTGGCTTGGGCGACGTCTCCGCTGCCCTGCCCCGCGCCATGGCTCACCTGCACGATGTGCGGGTGCTGATCCCTGGCTATCCGCAGGTGATGGAAAGCGACAACCCGATTCATATCATCGGCGAGTTGGGCGGCCATGCCGCACTGCCGCCATGCAAGATCGGGCGCATGGACCTCAAGGACGGCCTGGTTATCTATGTGCTGATCTGCCCTGAGCTCTACGAGCGCGAAGGCACTCCTTATGGTGCCAACAACGGCCGCGACTGGCCGGACAATCATATTCGCTTCGCCCGCCTGGGCCTTGCCGCCGCCGACATGGCCGCCAACCTCGCCCAGATCCACTGGTGCCCGGACCTGGTGCACGCGCATGACTGGCCTGCTGGCCTGGCACCTGCTTATATGCACTGGCGTGGCTCACGCACTCCCACGCTGTTCACCATTCATAACCTCGCCTATCAGGGTGTGGTGAGTTTGGCGTCGACCCCTGAGCTGGGCATCCCGCCGCATGCCTTGCAACAAGAAGGTATGGAGTTCTACGGCAAGATGTCGTTCCTCAAGGCCGGCATGGCGTACTCCAGCCACATCACCACCGTGAGCGCGACCTATGCGCAGGAAATCACCACGCCGGAATTCGGCTGCGGCCTTGATGGCTTTTTGGCCAGCAAGACCCAGCAAGGCCTGCTCAGTGGCATTCCCAACGGTATCGATGAAAGTTGGGAAACGTCTACCGACACGCACCTGACCCATAACTTCAATATCGGTGACTGGGAAGGCAAAGCCGTTAACGCCGCGCACGTTCGCGAGCTGTTCGGCCTGCATGACTCCAGCGGCCCTTTGTTTGCTGTGGTCTCGCGCCTGGTGTATCAAAAAGGCCTGGACCTGACTGAAGCCGTGGCCAGTTTTATTGTCGAGAACGGCGGCCAGATCGCCATTATCGGCCGTGGCGAACCGGAAGAAGAACACGCCATGCGTGAACTGGCGCTGCGGTTTCCCGGCCAGGTTGGCGTACGCATTGGCTTCAATGAGACCGATGCGCGGCGCATGTTCGCCGGCAGCGACTTCCTGCTGATGCCATCGCGCTATGAGCCTTGCGGCTTGAGCCAAATGTACGCGCAACGCTTCGGTTCGTTACCGATAGCGCGCAACACCGGGGGCCTGGCCGACACCATCGAGAATGGCGTGACCGGGTTCCTGTTCAATGAATCCACGGTGCAAAGCTACGAAGAAGCGCTGAGCCGCGCCTTCAGGGTGTTCGCCAACACCGGCCTGCTCAACGCCATGCGCTGCCGCGCCATGACCCAGCCTTTCAACTGGAGCCAAGCGGTGGAACCCTACGCTGAACTGTACGAACAGCTTGTGGCTAAAGCACTGGGGAAATCGGCTAAATAATCAAGGGAGGTCTTCATAGATGCCGTTACGGACTTTGGAAACCTGGCCCCACGGCGCAATCATGCTGGACGCGCAACACACGCGTTTTGCCTTGTGGGCGCCAGACGCGTTTTATGTCAGCGTTGAATTGGAAAACGGCAAGTCGATCGCCATGCTGCCTCAGGCAGATGGCTGGTTCGAGACCGAAATACAGTGCCCGGCGGGCACTCTTTACCGCTACAACATCGACGGCGAAATGGACGTTCCCGACCCGGCCTCCAGGGCTCAGGCTGCGGACGTGCACGGTTGGAGCGTCGTCGTCGACCCCCTCGCCTACCAATGGCGACACAGCAACTGGCAAGGCCGCCCTTGGCACGAAGCGGTGATTTACGAGGTGCATGTCGGCGCGCTGGGCGGCTACGCAGGCGTTGAACAGCACCTGCCACGCCTGGCCGAATTGGGCGTTACCGCGATTGAATTGATGCCGTTGGCGCAATTCCCCGGTGAACGTAATTGGGGTTACGACGGTGTTCTGCCCTACGCGCCCCAAGCCTCCTACGGCACCCCCGAACAGCTCAAGCAATTGGTCGACAGTGCCCATGAACACGGCCTGGCGGTGATTCTTGACGTGGTCTACAACCACTTCGGCCCCGACGGCAATTACCTCGGCCAATACGCCAAAGGCTTCTTTCAAGAAGACGTGCACACGCCATGGGGCGCGGGCATTGATTTTGATCGGCGCGAAGTGCGCGACTTCTTCCTCGATAACGCGCTGATGTGGCTGCTGGAATACCGCTTCGACGGCTTGCGCCTGGACGCGGTGCACGCCATCGACAACCCCGGCTTTTTAGAGGAGCTGGCACAGCGCGTGCGCCAGCAAACAGATACCGGGCGCCATGTGTGGCTGGTGCTGGAAAACGAATTCAACCAGGCCAGCCTGCTTGAGCACTCGTTTGATGCGCAGTGGAATGACGACGGCCACAACGCCTTGCACGTGTTGTTGACTGGCGAAACCGACGCCTACTACAGCGATTTTGCCAAAGACACCACCGCCAAACTGGCGCGCTGCCTGAGCGAAGGTTTTATCTATCAGGGCCACACCACTCGCCATGGCCATACGCGCGGCGAGCCCAGCGGGCACTTGCCGCCGAGCGCGTTCGTGCTGTTTTTGCAGAACCATGACCAGATCGGCAATCGTGCCTTTGGCGAGCGCCTGCACCAACTCTGCTCGCCGCAGGCGCTGAAAGCTGCGACCGCCTTGTTACTGCTGTCGCCGATGATTCCGTTGATGTTCATGGGCGATGAAGTCAACGCCAGCGAACCGTTCCTGTTTTTCACCGACCACCATGGTGAACTGGCCGAGGCCGTGCGCGAAGGCCGACGCAGCGAGTTTGCGGACTTTGCGGCGTTCCAGGACCCGGAGCGGCGTGAGCGCATTCCTGATCCAAACGCCTTGACCACGTTTCTGCAGTCGGCGCCCACGCTGACCGAGAACGAACACGCCCAGTTTTATCGCCACCTGCTGAGCCTGCGTCACCAGCACATCGTGCCGCACTTGCCGGGCACTGTGGCGTTGGGTGCGCAGGTGCTGGCAGACGGCGCCGTCACTGCACGCTGGCGCCTGGGCAACGGCAGCGTATTGCAGATTGACCTTAACTTGAGCGCAACGCCGCTCAGTCACCCCGTGCCGCAACACCTGCTATTCGAAACGCCTGCCACGGGTGGCGCGCAACTCGCGCCGTTCAGTGCACGCGTGGCCTTATTCCCTGTTGGAGAGCACTCTTGAGCGAAGCGAACCTGGAAATACTCGCCAGTCGCGCGGGCCTGGCCGTCGATTGGATCGACGCAAACGGCCGCCCGCAACATGTAAAACCCGAGGCTCTGCGCGCCGTGCTCAAAGGCCTCGGCCACCCGGCGGATACCGATGCCGAAATCGACGCCAGCTTGCTGGAAATGGAGCAGGCGCAACAAGACAAACACCTTCCGCCACTGATGACCGTCGACAGCGGCGAAGGCCTTGACCTGGCGCGCTACTTCGAACCCGACACGCTGTGCCGGGTCAATTTGGAAGGGGGCGAAAGCCTCGAATTACGCCTCGACGGCGACGCTGTGCTGCCAGGCGTCATCGCCCTTGGCTACCATGAGGTACACATTGCCGAGCAGACCTTTACCCTCGCCGTCGCGCCCACCCATTGCTACAGCGTGGGCGAAGCGGCTGACAGCCAACCTGCGCGGGCGTGGGGGTTAAGTGCTCAACTGTACGCGCTGCGCCGCTTGGGCGATGGCGGGTTCGGCGACACCCTGGCGCTGGAACATCTGGTGCGTGCCGCCGCCGAGCGCGGTGCCGACGCCCTGGCTATCAGCCCGATGCACGCGATGTTCAGCGCCGATACCTCGCGCTACAGCCCGTATTCGCCCTCCAGCCGGCTGTTTCTAAACAGCTTGTACGCGTCACCTGCGTGCATCCTCGGTGAGCGCGAAGTGCGCAACGCGATCGAAACCCTCGGCTTGACCGAAGAGCTGCACAGCCTTGAACAACACAGCCTGATCGACTGGCCCGCCGCCGCCAACGCCAAGCAACGCCTGTTGCGCGCGCTGTATGAAGACTTCCGCCATGGCCAGCACCCGCAACAGGCCGACTTCCTGAGCTTCCGCCAGGCCGGTGGCGAAGCGCTGGAAAACCATTGCCGCTTCGAAGCGGTACAAGCCGTTCGCGCCGCCGCCGGTGAAGACCTCGATTGGCGCCTTTGGCCAGAGGCTTGGCGCCACCCGCAGAGCCCGGCACTGGCAGAGTTCGCCGAGAACAATCGTGAAGACATCGGCTACTTCGCCTTCTGCCAATGGCTGATTGCGCGTTGCCTGGAGCGCGCGCAACAAGCTGCGCGGGGCAGCGGCATGGGCGTCGGACTGATCGCCGACCTGGCCGTGGGCGCCGACGGCGGTGGCAGCCAGGCCTGGAGCCGGCAAGATGAGTTGCTCGCGAACCTGACTGTCGGCGCGCCGCCCGACATTCTCAACCGCGCGGGCCAGGGCTGGGGCATCTCGGCGTTTTCGCCTGAGGGCCTCAAGCGCAACGGCTTTCGCGCGTTTATCGAAATGCTGCGCGCCAACTTCGCCCACGCCGGCGGCTTGCGCATCGACCATGTGATGGGCCTGCAGCGCCTGTGGGTGATCCCCATGGACGCCTCGCCGCGTGAAGGCGCCTACCTGTATTACCCAGTGGACGACATGTTGCGGCTGTTGGCGCTGGAATCGCATCGCCACCAAGCCATCGTGCTCGGTGAAGACCTCGGCACCGTGCCCGATGGCCTGCGCGAAAAACTCAGCGGCCGCTCGATTCTGGGCATGCGCGTGTTGCTCTTCGAACAAGGCCACGATGGCCAGTTCACGCCGATCCTCGACTGGCCGGACAATGCCCTGGCGACCACCAGCACGCACGACTTGCCAACCCTCAATGGCTGGTGGCACAGCCGCGACATCGAGTGGAATATCCAACTCGGCCTGATCGATGCGCCCACCGTGGAGCAATGGAGCGAACACCGCTTGCGCGAGCGTCAGGCGCTGCGCCAGGCCTTGAGCGAAGACCCACAGAACTTCGTCGATGAAATCCGCAACGACACCGACCACGTGATCGATGCCAGCGTGCGCTACCTGGGCCACACCCGTGCACCGCTGGTATTGCTGCCGCTGGAAGATGCGCTGGGCGTTGAAGAACAAGCCAACCTGCCCGGCACCACCGACACCCACCCTAACTGGCGCCGCCGCCTGCCGGGCGAGGCTGCCAGCCTGCTCGACAATGCCGGCGCCGCTCGCCGCCTCGAACTGTTGGCCGTCGCGCGCAACCAAGCCTATGAGCGTGACCGATGAAAGCACTGCCCCTGCGCGCTACCCAGCGCCTGCAATTTCACAAAGGTTTCACCCTGGATGACGCGGTGCCGTTGGTGCCGTACTTTGCCCAACTGGGCATCAGCCACGTGTATGCCTCACCACTGCTCAGCGCCCGCGCAGGCTCCATGCACGGCTACGACGTGGTCGACCCGACCAGCGTCAACCCCGAACTGGGCGGCGAACCTGCGCTGCGCCGCTTGGTGGCGGCGCTGCGTGAACACAACATGGGGCTGATCCTCGATATTGTCTCCAACCATATGGCGGTCGGCGGCGCGGATAACCCGTGGTGGCTGGACCTGCTGGAATGGGGCCGCTTAAGCCTCTACAGCGAGTTCTTCGACATTCAATGGCATTCGCCCGACCCGTTGCTCAAGGGCCAACTGCTGATGCCGTTCCTCGGCAGCGATTATGGCGAAGCCTTGCAAAGCGGCACGTTAGTGCTGCACTTCGACGCTGCGCACGGGGCGTTTTACGTCGAGCATTACGAACACCGCTTCCCGATCTGCCCGCGTGATTACGCCTCTATTCTGGGCAGTGATGACTTGCTCAAACCGTTGGCTGAGCGCTTCAGCGCCCTCGCCTACCAGGACGACGCTTATCACGAAGCGGCGTGGCTCAAGCAGGCCTTGGCCGAACGCGCCACCGAAGCCGAGGTGCTGCGCGCCATTGAACAGCGCTTGGCTGAGTTTGACGCGCGCCAAGCCGACGGTTTCACGCGCCTGCACGCGCTGCTTGAGCAACAGGCCTACCGCCTGGCGAGCTGGCGCACGGCGGCGGACGACATTAACTGGCGGCGCTTTTTCGACGTGAATGAACTAGGCGGCTTGCGCGTAGAGCGCAGCGCCGTATTTGAAGCCACTCACGGCAAGATTTTCGAACTGATCAGCCAGGGCCTGATAGATGGTCTGCGTATCGACCACATCGACGGGCTCGCCGACCCACGCGGTTATTGCCGCAAGTTGCGCCGTCGCGTCGATTCACTCTCACCAGAACGGCATTTGCCGATCTTCGTTGAAAAAATCCTCGGCGAAGGCGAAACCCTGCGTGAAGACTGGCAGGTGGACGGCACCACCGGTTACGAGTTCATGAATCAGCTGTCGCTGCTGCAACACCATCCCGATGGCTTTGAGCCGCTGGCCGAACTGTGGACCCGCCACAGCGAGCGGCCTTCGGCGTTTATCGAAGAGGCGTGGCTGGCACGCCAGCAGATCCTCAACGGTTCGCTGGCCGGGGACTTCGAAAGCGTGGCCCAAGCCCTGTTGCAAGTGGCCCGCGATGACGTGATGACCCGCGACCTGACGCTGGGCGCGATACGTCGCGCCTTGCAGGAACTGATCGTGCACTTTCCGGTGTACCGCACCTACATCAGCGCCTTGGGCCGCAGCGAGCGCGACGAT
Source organism: Pseudomonas kitaguniensis (assembly GCF_049199985.1). NCBI lineage: Bacteria > Pseudomonadati > Pseudomonadota > Gammaproteobacteria > Pseudomonadales > Pseudomonadaceae > Pseudomonas > Pseudomonas kitaguniensis. The sequence goes on along the minus strand of NZ_JBLZPT010000005.1, from coordinate 37,307 downwards.
GTGTTTTTCCTGCAGGCCCTGGCCGGTGCCCGCAGCACCTTGAGCGAAGGCGACTGGCCAGTGCTCGACCACCTGGAAAAATGGCTGGGCGGCCAGCCGTGGCGCAATCGCCCGGTGGGCCGTGAACGCAAGATGCTCAAGCATGCGTGTGTGCGCTTCCAGCAACTGACCTCGCCGGCAGCCGCCAAGGCCGTGGAAGACACCGCGTTTTACCGCTCGGCCGTGCTGCTGTCGCGCAACGACGTAGGCTTCAGCACCGAGCAATTCAGTGCGCCTGTGGAGGCGTTTCACGCCGTCAACCAACAGCGCCTGGAGACGTTTCCTGACAACCTGCTGGCCACCGCCACCCACGACCACAAACGCGGCGAAGACACCCGCGCACGCCTGGCCGTGCTCAGCGAATGCGCGCCGTGGTACGCCGTACAGGTTGAAGACTGGCGCAGGCTGGCCGCGCCGTTGCGCAACGACGCCAGCACCCCCTCGGCAGGCGATGAGTTGATCCTTTACCAAGTGCTGCTGGGTAGCTGGCCGCTGGACCAGGGCGATGATTTTGACGGCTATCAACAGCGGCTGTGGCAGTGGCAACAAAAAGCCCTGCGCGAAGCCAAGTTGCAGAGCAGTTGGAGCGCGCCCAATGAGGCGTATGAACAAGGCGTCGAAGCCTTCCTGTCACGCGTGTTGCTCAGCGATGAGGGGCAACCGCTGCGCAGCGCCATCAACAACGCCGCGCAGGCCATCGCGCCTGCGGGCGCTGTTAACGGGCTGGCGCAATCCTTGCTTCGCCTCACGGTGCCGGGTGTGCCGGATTTGTACCAGGGCGATGAGTTCTGGGACTTCAGCTTGGTCGACCCGGACAACCGTCGCCCGGTGGATTTCAACGCGCGGCAACAGGCGTTGGATACGCCACCGGAGGTGGGTGAGCTGTTGTTCAACTGGCGTGACGGGCGAGTCAAACAAGCGCTGATTGCCCAAGTGCTGGCCTTGCGCAAGGCCCAGCCCGAGCTGTTCCAGCGTGGCAGCTACACGCCACTTGAAGTGGTCGGCCAACACGCCGAACACGTGGTCGCTTTCTGCCGCGAGCACCAGGGCACACGCGTGCTGGTGGTGGTGCCACGCTGGTCACATGAGCTGCTTGAAAACGGGGTGCACCCTCAGATCAATGCGCAGGTTTGGGGCGATACCCGGGTGAAATTACCGTTCGCCGCCACAACACAAAACTGGAAGGGACTTTTTCACACAGGCGCAGTCACACCAGAGAAGGAGCTGTTGATCAGCGCTGCGCTGGGGGATTTCCCGGTCAATGTCTTTATCAATCCTGATGATCAAAAAAGCTGAACATTTTCTGCGAGGAGCATTTTGATGAGTACTGAAGACAAACGCGTTCGCGAATTAGCGCATCAGATCTGGGAATCTGAAGGCAAGCCCCACGGTGAAGATGCACGTCACTGGGAAATGGCGCGCAAGCTGGCAGAAGCCGAAGCGCTTACGCCGAGTAAACCCAAGGCAGCCGCCAAGCCGAAAACCGCGCCCAAACCTGCGGCAAAGGCCAAGCCGCCCGCGCCTGGCGCGAGTAAACCGGTGCCCCCCGCCGCTAAAAAACCAGCAGCTCCAAAAAAGCCCAAGCCTTAACACTCGCAACCTTTTTACCGCCTCCTTCCGCGGTTGTCGGCAGGAGGCCATTCCACTACCCATTGCGTCAGCTGAAAGATCGTCGGCACGGTCCCGTTCGGCCCGAATAAATACCTCTGCAGGAGCAATTTGATGAGCAAACCAGAAAAAAGCCAAACGACGCCGGAAAACGAGCCGTCGCGGATTCGTGAAGGTTTGCCCTTCCCGCTTGGCGCCACTTGGGATGGCCTTGGCGTTAACTTTGCGCTGTTCTCAGCCAACGCGACCAAGGTTGAGCTGTGCCTGTTCGACGACACCGGCGAAGTTGAGCTGGAGCGTATCGAACTGCCCGAATACACCGATGAAACCTTCCATGGCTACCTGCCCGACGCCCACCCCGGGCTGATCTACGGCTACCGCGTGTACGGTGCGTATGACCCGGCCAACGGCCATCGCTTCAACCACAATAAATTGCTCATCGACCCCTACGCCAAGCAGTTGGTCGGCGAGCTCAAGTGGTCTGAAGCGCTGTTTGGCTACACCATCGGACACCCCGATGATGACCTCAGTTTTGACGAACGCGACAGCGCGCCCTTCGTGCCCAAGTGCAAGGTCATCGACCCGGCGCACACCTGGGGCAACGATCAGCCGGTGCGCGTGCCGTGGGATCGCACGATCATTTACGAAACCCACTTGCGCGGCATCAGCATGCGCCACCCTTCGGTGGGCGAATCGGTGCGTGGCACCTGCGCCGGCTTGATGGAAGCAGACGTGCTCAAGCACATCCGCCAGTTGGGCATTTCGTCTGTCGAACTGTTGCCGGTGCATGCGTTCGTCAATGACCAGCACTTGCTCGAAAAAGGCATGACCAACTACTGGGGCTATAACAGCATCGCGTTTTTTGCCCCCGACCCGCGCTATTTGGCGAGTGGCAAGATCGCCGAATTCAAGGAGATGGTTGCGCACCTGCACGACGCCAAGCTGGAAGTGATTTTGGACGTGGTCTACAACCACACGGCCGAAGGCAACGAGCGCGGCCCTACCCTGTCGATGCGCGGTATCGACAACGCCTCGTACTACCGCTTGATGCCCGACGACAAGCGCTTTTACATCAACGATTCCGGCACCGGCAACACCCTCGACCTGAGCCACCCGTGCGTGCTGCAAATGGTCACCGACTCGCTGCGTTACTGGGCCACGGAAATGCACGTGGACGGCTTCCGCTTCGACTTGGCAACCATCCTTGGCCGCTACCGCGAAGGCTTCGATGAGCGTCACAGTTTCCTCGTCGCCTGCCGCCAAGACCCGGTGCTGCGCCAGCTTAAATTGATCGCCGAGCCGTGGGACTGCGGCCCTGGTGGTTACCAAGTGGGTAACTTTCCGCCGGGTTGGGTGGAATGGAACGACCGTTTCCGCGACACCGTGCGCGCCTTCTGGAAAGGCGACGACGGCCAACTCGCAGACTTTGCCGCGCGCATGACGGCTTCCGGCGAAATGTTCAACCACCGTGGCCGCAGGCCTTACAGCTCGGTGAACTTCATCACCGCCCACGACGGTTTCACCCTGCACGACCTGGTGTCGTACAACGACAAGCACAACGAAGCCAACGACGAGAACAACCAGGACGGCAGCAACAACAACCTGTCGTGGAACCACGGCGTCGAAGGCCCGACCGACGACCCGGAAATCAACGCGCTGCGCCTGCGTCAGATGCGCAACTTCTTCGCCACCCTGCTGCTGGCCCAAGGCACGCCGATGCTGGTGGCCGGTGACGAGTTCGCGCGCACCCAGCACGGTAATAACAACGCGTATTGCCAGGACAGTGAGATTGGTTGGGTCAACTGGGAACTCGACGACGACGGCAAGGCGTTGCTCAAATTTGTAAAACGCCTGATCAAGCTGCGCATGGCTTACCCGATTCTGCGCCGCGGTCGGTTCCTGGTAGGGGATTACAACGAAGACATCGGCGTAAAAGACGTTACTTGGCTGGCGCCGAGTGGCGATGAGATGAGCACCGAACAATGGGAAGACAGCCACGGCCGCTGCCTGGGCATGCTGATGGATGGTCGCGCGCAGGAAACCGGTATTCGTCGAGCGGGCGGTGACGCCACCTTGTTGCTGGTGGTGAACGCACACCACGACATGGTCAATTTCCGCCTGCCGCCAGTGCCCGAGGGTGAGTTCTGGACCTGCATGCTCGACACCAACGACCCGGCCGTGCTGGGCCAGGAACGCTTCGAGTTCGAGCACGAGTACGCTGTCACCGGCCGCTCACTGCTGTTGTTTGAACTGCAGCGCGACGAGGTGTGAAATGGCCTTGCACGGATTCCTTCAAGGCACACCCGGCTATGCTGACACGCAAGCGCTGGGTCATGCCCTGAAGGCCCTTCAGGAAGAAGGCCTGGACCAGCTGCCGTTACCCGGCAGCGGTCAAACGCTGCAGCGTTTCAGGGTGTTGGCGCAAGTGGCAGCGCATGACTTGCGCCTGTGCAAGCTGTTCGAAGGGCACACCGATGCCTTGGCGATCATGGCTGAACTCGACAGCCCCCTGCCGCCCCTGGGCAGCGTGTGGGGCACGTGGGCCGCCGAACCGCCGAGCGCAAAAGTGCGTGTGCGGCGTAACGGCCACAGCATGATCATCGACGGTCGCAAGGCTTGGTGTTCCGGTGCTGCGGTGGTCAGTCACGGCTTGTTGACCGCGTGGGATGAGGAGGACCGCCAGCAGTTGGTGGCGGTCGATATGCAGCAGCCCGGCGTGAGCGTGACAGATGATGGCTGGAGCGCCGTGGGCATGGCGGCCACCGGCAGCGTCGAGGTTGTATTCAGTGGCGCCAAAGGTGTTGCCGTCGGCGGGCCGGGTGATTACCTCGCCCGCCCCGGCTTCTGGCAAGGCGGCATCGGCATTGCGGCGTGTTGGTATGGCGCCGCGCAACGCTTGGCAGAAGTGCTGCGTGAGCAGTGCGCCAAGCGCCCCGAACCCCATGCGCTCGCGCATTTGGGCGCGGTCGACAGTGTGCTGAACAGCGCGGCCTGTGTGTTGCGCGACTGCGCAGCGCAGGTTGACCGTGCGCCCCAGGCGGATGCTCGCCGATGGGCTCAGCGCGCCCGCGCGTGCGTCGAAGACAGTGTTGAACAGGTAATGCGCCATGTTGGTCGCGCAGTCGGTGCCGGGCCTTATTGCAAAGACCCGCATTTTGCTCAACTGATGGCGGACTTGCCGGTGTATGTGCGCCAAAGCCACGCCGAACGTGACCTGGCCGCCTTGGGCGAGCAGGTTGCCGAAGACGGCGCAGGGAGGTGGCAGTTATGAAACCCAATCCAATCGTCGGCCAAGGCACGCCACTGCATCAATGGCAGGCCTCGGCGCACATGGCCGAGTTACCGCACGTCAGCGTTGAACAGTTGGTGCCCGAGGGGCATCGCGCGGTGATCATCGCGCCCCACCCGGACGATGAAGTACTCGGGTGTGGCGGCCTGTTGCAAGGCTTGGCCCTGCTCGACCGGCCAATTCAGTTGATCTCGGTGACTGACGGCAGCGCCAGTCACCCAGGCTCGACACATTGGCCGGTGGAGCGCTTGAGTGTGGTCCGCCCGCAGGAATCGGCGCAAGCCCTGCACCGCCTCGGTGTGCCGCTGCACAGTTTGAAATGGTTGCGTGCAGGGTTCAGCGACAGCCAGGTAGCGGCACGCGAAGAGCAGTTGGTCGCGTTTATCCAGCGCCACCTCAAACCCAACGACGTGGTGTTTACCACGTGGCGTGAAGACGGCCACTGCGACCACGAAGCCGTCGGCCGCGCGAGCGCAAAAGCCGCAGAGTCGGTGGGCGCCACGGTCTACGAATTACCGGTATGGACCTGGCACTGGGCAACCCCCGAAGACAGCAAAGTACCCTGGCACCGGGCGCGTAAAATCCCGCTGGCACCCGAGGCGGTGGCGCGTAAACGCCATGCCATTCACGCGTTCGCCAGCCAGTTGGAGGGCGACCCGCAGATCGGCCTGCCGCCGGTACTCGCGCCCTATGTGGTGGAGCGCCTGCTGCAACCCTTTGAAGTGGTGTTTGTATGAGCGTGGCCACGCCGTATTTCGACCAGTTGTTTGCCGGTAATGATGACCCTTGGGCCTTTCGCCAACGCTGGTATGAGCAGCGTAAACGCGCGCTGACCCTGGCGGCGCTGACCCGGCCACATTACGCGTCTATATTCGAGCCCGGTTGCGCGAACGGCGAGCTGAGTGCGCAATTGGCGCCGCGCTGTGACCGCCTCGTGTGTTGTGACACGGCCAGCGCCGCCGTAGCCCTGGCGAAAACCCGCCTGGCGGGGTTTAGCCACGCTCAGGTTGAGCAAAGTCGTTTACCCGAACAATGGCCAGCGGGCTCGTTCGAGCTGATCGTGTTGAGCGAGCTGTGTTATTACCTCGACGCCAAGGACCTGCACGGTCTGATTGATCGTGCCCTCGCCGCCCTGACCGACAACGGGCAATTGCTCGCCTGCCACTGGCGCCCGACCATTGAGGGCTGCCCACAAACCGCCGAACAGGTGCATGCCTTGCTGCAACAGCGGTTGGGCATACCGCCGGTGGTGCAGCATCACGAAAGTGATTTTCTGCTCGACCTGTGGAGCCGTGACGGCACGTCGGTGGCAATTTTTGAGGGCTTGCGATGATCGGCATTTTGATCCCGGTGCATAACGAAGAAGCACTGGTGGCCGAATGCCTAAGAGCCGCAACGATTGCAATGGGTGCGTAACCTGGAGGGTTGCGGCGCGACCATCGCCTGGCGCCACTCCCCGCACGTCATCATCAGCGCCCGCCTGGACTGCCGCGCCCAAGGCGGTTTTGGCGATTACCTGAGGAGACTGACTCAGCGCCCTGAAAATCGGCGCTACAAAATGTAAGAGTGTCCAATCCTTGGCTATGCTGTACAGGCCTTGCGCGCAATCCATGGTTGGACTGCCGCTAATCACCGCAGCGGAGCCTGCAGTGACCAAATGAGGGTCGTGCCGCACACGGAGCACGGCCCCGCATCACTCTACAAGGATGTGACACCCATGAAACCTGCCGCCGAAAGCGATGGTCGACGCGCCCCCGCGCAAATCTGGAACAGCGCGCCGCAGTTGGCGCAAATCCCCACCATTGCCCCTTCCACCCTGGTGCCGCCAGGCGCACGCGTAGTGATCATTGCGCCCCACCCGGGCGATGAAGTGGTGGCGTGCGGGGGTTTGCTGCAAGTGCTCAGCACCCTGGAACACCCGCTGCTGTTGATTTCGCTGACCGATGGCAGCGCCAGCCATCCGGGTTCGCGCACGTGGCCTGCCAGCCGCCTGAGCGTGATTCGCCCGCAAGAAAGTGCCGAGGCGCTGCGCCGCTTGGGCATGCCGTTGCACAGCCTGAAGTGGATTCGGGGCGGTTTTCGCGACGATGCGCTGGCCGCCTGTGAGCAGCCGATGAGCCAATTTATTGCGCGCTACCTGCACACCGGTGACGTGGTGTTCACCACCTGGCGCAACGACGGTACAGCCGACCACGAGGCCGTCGGCCGCGCCAGCGCCAAAGCCTGCAGCCTGCTGGGCGCGCGGCTGTATGAATTACCGGTGTGGGCCTGGCACCGGCCGGTGCGCGAAGGCGCGGTGATCCCCTGGCAACGCGCGCGCAAAATCCGCCTGGACAGCTGGGGCGTCGCGCGCAAACTTCACGCCACCCACGCGTACGCCAGCCAATTGGCCGGCGACCCGCACATCGGCCTGGCACCGATGCTCGCCCAAGAGCTGCTGGAGCGCATACGCGAACCGTATGAAATCGTGTTTGCCTAGCGCGTGGCGTATTACCGCGTGTAAAAGCCTGCAGCGGCAACGCTCAAGTCGCCATCGGGCAGGCCGATAAGCTGGTGCGATCGAAGCACCTGCGGGCCATGGTGGCACGCCGCATGCTTTGTTGATGGCTCGACCACACGGAGTATGAGTGAATGCCTGTCCACACGCGTTTTTTGGCGCATTACCGCAAGGCCGATCGCATCATGCTGGCGTTGATCTGGCTGATGTTCGGGTTTTCACTGGGGCTGGCGTTCTGGCACGACACATTGATCCAGGCCGTGATCGTCGGCGGTGGCACCAGCGTGGTGCTGACGGCGCTGTACCGCGCGCTCAGCGGCACTCGCTTGATGCGCTGCTTGCTCGGCGCCGGCTTGATGGTGATGGCCGCCCTGCACATCAACCAATCCTGGGGCATGATCGAATCGCACTTCGGGATTTTCGCGTTGCTCGCGGTGCTGACGTTTTACCGCGACTGGCTGCCGATACTGGTGGCTGCGGCGACCATCGCCGTGCACCACGTGGTTTTTCACGTCCTGCAACACCAAGGCTTCCCGGTGTTTGTGATGGAACATCACGGCGGCTGGAGCATGGTGTTCCTCCACGCGTTCTACGTGGTGATGGAGAGCGTCGCCCTGCTCTACCTCGCCATTCATAGCCACGCCGAAGCCGTCGAGAGCCAGGAGATGCTCGAGAAGATGCTCGCTGTGACCTCCCAACTCACCGTCGAAAATGCCGAGGGTGAAGGCAAGGTGCATGTGTCCCTTGCCAAACGTTTCGACCATTTCCTGCAACAAATCACCCACCTGATCGACGGCGTTACCCGCGACTCCCAAGGCCTTGGCCAACTCGGCCAGGAACTCGCCAGCGCCAGCGGCACCCTGGAAAAAGGCGCGCGGCATCAATTGGCGGAAATCACTCAGATGAGCGATTCGATGCAGCGCATGGAAGACGCGATGGGCCACATCACCGTACACGTCGAGCATGCGGTGGAACACGCAGGCCAAGCCAGCAAGCAAATTATCCGCGGGCAGGAAAGTGTCGGCCGAGCGCAGCAAGAAATCACCCAGTTGGCGGCGCGCATCAACGTTACTAACCAAACCGTACAGGGCTTGGCGATCCAGGCAGAGCAAATCGGCTCTGTACTCGAAGTGATCAGCAGCATCGCCAACCAAACCAACCTGCTCGCACTCAACGCCGCCATCGAAGCCGCGCGCGCCGGTGAACAAGGCCGTGGCTTCGCCGTGGTGGCTGATGAGGTGCGCAGCCTGGCCCAGCGCACGGCGGTGTCCACTCAGGAAATCAAACAGATTATCGAGGGTTTGCAGCAAGGCAGCCGCGACGCAGTACAGGCCATGCACGACAGCCAGCAAGGCGTGGAGCGCTGCGTGCAAGACAGCCAATTGGCGGTTCAGATGCTGCAAGCGGTGGGAAGCGACATTGCGCATATCGATCAATTGAACGGGCAGATTGTGACCACTACGCGCGAGCAATCAATGGCGAACCAAGAGATCGTGGGCCGTTTGCAGTCCGTGCAAAGCGTTGCGCAGAGCACCGCGGACGACGTGGAAACACTGGCGCGCAGCAGTGAACGGCTGCCGCCGATTGCGATGCGCCTGGATGCGCTGGGGCGCAGGTTTCATCAGTAACCGCTAAAACGCTGCGAGGTTCATCACACATCCCGATAAACCTTGACCGGCCCCTCCATAAAGGCGCTCACCGCGGCCCGACATCTGAGGCCGGTTTTGCTTGGCGGGCTTTTTCGCGGTAACAAATCCTGACATACTTGTTGGTAATGATTCTTATAATTATTATCAATACAGAGCCCCGTCATGTCGATTTGCACCACCCCGCCACGTACCTTCCGCCCCGCTCGCGATTTGTTGGCGATGGCTATATGCATGGCCAGCCTGGCGCCGGCCTTCGCCGAAGAAATCAGTAGCCCACCGGAAAACGCCAAAGCGGCCACGCTGGAACTGGGCGCCACCGAGATCACCAGCAGCCAACTCGGCAGCATTACTGAAGGCTCCGAGTCCTACACCACTGGCGCGATGTCGACTGCGACCAAACTCCCGCTGACCCAGCGTGAAACCCCGCAATCGGTCACGGTGATCACGCGTCAGCGCATGGATGACCAGGCGATGACCAGCATCAATGATGTGGTCAAAGCGACGCCCGGTTTATTCCTGAATTTTTCCAACGGGCCAGGACGGCAGTCGTACACGGCGCGCGGTTTCGACATCGACAACCTGATGTATGACGGCATTCCGAGCGGCTACAGCGGCGCCACAATCGGCGCACAGCCGAACCTGGCGATGTTTGATCGCGTCGAGGTCGTACGCGGCGCCACCGGCCTGGTGACGGGTGCGGGCAACCCTTCGGCCGCCATCAACATGATCCGCAAGCGGCCACTCGACGAGCAGAAAGTCACCCTCACCGGCGCCGCCGGCAGTTGGGACGACTACCGTGGCGAGGTCGATGCCTCCAGCCCGCTTAACGACAGCGGCACACTGCGTGGCCGGGTGGTGACCTCCTACCGCGACGCCAACAGCTTTATCGATAACGTGACCGAAGATCACGGCCTGTTCTATGCGGTGACAGAAGCCGACTTGAGCGACGACACCACGCTGACCCTCGGTTTCTCGCACCAAAAAGACAAGACCAATTACTTCTGGGGCTCGTCGATGATCGGCGAGGACGGCCATCACCTGAACCTGTCGCGTGCCTACAACCCAGGCACCGACTGGGAGAATAAAGACCAGGAGATCAACACCGTCTTCGCCGAGCTCCGTCAGCGCCTGGCGAATGACTGGAACCTTCAGGTCAACGCCAACTACGCCGAACAAAACGGCTTGTTCTCTGGCTCCTATCAATCGCGCTGGGTTAACAACACACTGGCCCGCACCGTCTACCAGGCGGCGTTCGATGAAAACCAGACCGGTGTGGATGCCTTTGCCAGCGGCCCGTTCCAGGCATTCGGGCGCACCCATGAACTGGTCGTGGGTGCGAGCAAACGCATCTACGACATGACCACGCACAACTACAGCCCCTACGACACCAACTGGCCGCTGACGGCGGGCAAACCCGACTTCGTGCGCACCGACAACCCGCGCGAAGTCACCACCCAGGACGGCGTTTACGTCACCACGCGCCTCAGCCTGGCCGACCCGCTGAAACTGATACTCGGCGCACGCCTGGACTGGTACGACTACGACAACCGTGATGGCGACGGCGACTACAAGGTCACACGCAACCTCACGCGTTACGCAGGCTTGATCTACGACCTGGACGAACACCATTCGGTCTACGCCAGCTACAGCGACATCTTCACCCCGCAGACCGAAAAGAGTACCTCCGCCACACCGGTTAAACCCATCGTCGGCAAAAACTACGAAGTCGGCATCAAAGGCGAATACCTCGACGGCGCCTTGAACGCCAGCCTCGCGCTGTTCCGCGTCGACCAGGAAAACCGCGCCGTACAAGTGTTCGTCGAAAACTGCCCGCAGACCGCCTGCTACCAACCCTCCGGCGAAATCCGCAGCCAAGGCATCGACCTCGAGTTGCAAGGCGCGCTGACGCAAAACTGGCAGGTGGGCGGTGGCTACACCTACGCGCGCACCCACACCATCAAGGACGCCGCCAACCCGCAGAACGTCAACCAACAGTTCGACACAGACACCCCCGAGCACCTGTTCAAACTCACCACCCGCTACCACTTCCAGGGCCCGCTGGAAAAACTCCGCGTAGGCGGCAACGTCTCCTGGCAAAGCCGCATGTACAACGACATCGCACTGGCCGATGGCAGCCAATACCGGCTCAAGCAAGGCGGCTACGCCGTTACCGACGTGATGGCTGGCTACAAGGTCAACCAGCATTTGGACGTGCAACTTAACGCCAATAACATTTTCGACCGCCGCTATTACCAGGCCATCTCGAATTCTGTGAGCTATGGCGGTGATTCCTACGGCAGCCCGCGCAATATGATGTTGAGTGCCAAGTACAGTTTTTAACCTCCCCTGTGGCCCTGTGGCGAGCAAGCCCGCTCGCCACAACGGTTGCAAAAAAGGCGCCATTTCGGCGCCTTCATTCGTATCAACCGACCTTGATAACCACCTTCCCAAACGCCCCCTTCGCCAAATGCTCGTAAGCCTCACGAGCCTGTTCAAACGGATACACCTGATCAATAACAGGGCGAATAGCGTGTTGGTCAAGGAACACATTCATCCGGTCAAACGATGAGCGTGGCGCCACCGCGATACCGCGAATGGTCGTCTGGCGGAATATAAGTGGCATCAGGTTGAGCTCGACCGTCTGCCCCGTCAGAAAACCGATCTGTGCAATACGCCCGGATGCCTTGGTCGCGGCAACCGATTGGTTGATACCGCTGCCGCCAGCCACATCAAGCAAGAGGTCGACGCCCTTGCCTTCGGTGAGTTTCAGCACTTCGTCCGCCCAGTTCGGCGTGGTCCTGTAATTGATGCCCGCCACTGCACCCAAACGCTTAACCGCGTGCAGATTCTCATCACTGCTCGACGTTGCAATCACCTTCGCGCCAAGCGCGGTAGCAATCTGCACGGCGAATATCGACACACCGCCAGTGCCCTGAACCAACACGGTTTGCCCCGGTTGAATCTGCCCGAAATCAACCAGTGAATACCACGCGGTGAGTGCCGCGATCGGCAATGTAGCCGCCTCCTCGTCACTCATGTTCGCGGGTGCGCCGACTGCGCTGTCTTCGTGGATGATCATGTATTCGGCCAAACCGCCCGGCAACGGCGAGCCAAAGCAGTAATCCGGCTCGTTCGGGCCAGGCTCGCCTTCCAGCCAGCGCGAGTAAAGGTGCGAATTGACCCGATCACCGACCTCAAAGCGCGTAACGCCCTCGCCCACCGCAACCACCGTGCCAGCGGCGTCGCTGACCGGAATCAACGGCTTGGGCACCGTGTGCGGCTCATAGATGCCGTCAACGATGGCCTTGTCGCGAAAATTAAGCGAGACGGCGCCGACCTTGACCAAAAGCTCGCCAGCCTTGGGTTGTGGGGTCGCTGTCTCGCCCAGTTGCAAATTGTCGAGTCCGAAATCTTTCAATAACCAGGCTTTCATGGTGAATCTCCACATGCACATCAATGATCGCAAACCGACACCGGCCCGCTTTGAGCGCATCTTTCACCTTTGCAAGCGCGCAATAAATGCGCGCAAAAAGACATGATTGTTCTATTCTGAAACAACAATCAGCGTCAGCCATGGCTGAGTCAGCCAGGCGCAAAGGAACACACCATGGAATTGCTGCAATCGATGCGACTGTTCGCACGGCTGGCCGAGCTCGGCAGCTTCACCAAAGCCGCTGAGTCGCTGGACATCGGGCGGCCACAAGTCACCCGCTACATCCAGGAGCTGGAAACCTCATTGGGCGTGCGCCTGTTTCAGCGCACCACGCGAAAAGTCGCACTCACCGCCGAGGGCGAGCGATTCTATGAGCGCGTACAAGAAATTCTTACCGACATAGCCGCCGCCACCACCATGTTCGACCGCACCGGCGCAACGCTCGGCGGCCGCCTGCGCATCGACATCCCAACCGCCTTCGCACAAATCGAACTCATAAGAAGCCTTAAACAATTCGCCGCTGCCTTCCCAGGCATCAACTTGGTACTCGGCGTGACCGACCGCGCCGTTGACCTGGTCGGTGAAGGCATCGACTGCGCGCTGCGCATCGGCGATTTACCCGACTCCAGCCTGATCGCGCGCCCAGTCGCGATGGCCACGATGGTCACCTGCGCTGCGCCCGAGTATTTGCACCAGCACGGCCAACCGCAAACGCTCGACGAACTCACAGGCCATCGAGGCGTTAACTTCCTGTCTGGTCAGAACAACCGCACGCGGCCCTGGCACTTCACGAACAAGGGGCAAGACCACACGTTTGTGAGTAACGCCGGCATAACCGTCACCGAATCGAATGCCTACGTTCAATGTGGCGTGTCAGGCTTCGGCATCATTCAGGCGCCCGGCATCACCGTGGCGGAGCATCTGAACAGCGGCGCACTGGTGGAGATTCTGCGGCCCTATCGCCCAGCGCCACGGCCGGTATGGGTGGTGTACCCGAGCAGGACGCATCTGGCGCCTCAGGTGCAGGTTTTTATTGAATGGCTACAGGAGCGGTTTGTGCACTTGCAGGGTGCGTGGTTGCAGGAAGCCTCGGTGTAATTATGTGGTGGGGGTTTTGCGGCTGGCAGGTCGCTTGAAGCAAAAGCGGGCGACATGTGGTTGAGGGTAAAGGTGGGCGTCGGTGAGCCTGAGGATGGGCAACATGAAATTCAGCTATTGGCCACTTTCGGCCAAAAGGTGTCATTCCGCGATGTTTATGGAATCGTGAGGCAATTCAATGAGCGTTTTTTTGGCTTCAACAATAGTGATTCGAATGGGCTGTTTCGCGCTCGCACTTTATTTTCCCTGATGGCATATTGCTTACCTATCGAAAAAAGGACGCAACATGACGTATAACTTGAAGCACCTATCGCCAATTGAAATTCGCAGGATCGCGGATCTCGCGCGAGCAATGCTTGAAGATGGTCCAGAAACGGTGCGCATCGCCGATATAGATTTAGAGCGAGTTTTCCATCGAACCCCGGAAGAGCTCGAACTAGTTGCGGGCATTGTGCCATTGAGCCGAGAAAAGAAGCTCGAGTTAATTGCCCTAGCATACTTTGGTAGGGGGGATGCCAGCGATGAGACGCCAGAAGCTGGTATTGCTCGTTTGCGATCGATTTTTGAGCGCGATGAAGACGACGAAATTGCCGATAAAATCACGGGCAAGAGTCCAGCCCTTGCTCAGTATTTGGATAATGCGCTGAGGAAAATTGAAGCCTAAAGTGTTGTTGAGATTGCCTTGGATTTGAAGGCTTTAAATGGCTGCTCTTGGCCGTTAATGGCCGTTCTCAGCCAAACACTTAGATCCACGCCCCTTTTTTCGTGCTTTTTCAGTAGGTCGATCTTACCTGCTGGGTTCGCGCGGTCGAAGCTCTTGGCCAAGACCGCAAAAAAGCCATAGAAAAATCACCGATTCGTCATAACGGCGTTACGACGAGTCGGCAATCTCTCGACTTACCCAATTTAAAACTCAGCTACCCGCTACACCCGCCTCCCGCTCCATCAACCTATCGATCAACAAAACCCCCAGCTCACTCAGTTGGTGAATCGCCAGCGCCACATCCCGTTGTTTCCCGGTCAAATCCTCCGACAGGTCGAGCAACAACGCGCTAACCGAGGAAAAGGTTTCATAACTGTTGGTGATCAAGGTTTCATTGCTGGCGTCAGCGGCAACGCTGAACAAACCCGGTGATGGCGAGGGCGGGGCAGTTTCTGGATTGAGGTATCGGTCTATCGCTCGATGCGCGGCCTGATTGAGTTTCAGGTCTGGCTCGCTCGGAGGGTTAGGCGTGATTTTGAACATGTGTGTTGTACCTGATCAGGGCCAACACCTCTTCGCTACTAAACGAGGGGGTGGCAGCTGTGCGCAGGTTAGTAGACCGGGGAAACACACAAAGCCGGCGCGCCCGAGGGCGCCCTGCGCACAGCCACCATCAAGCACAGACAAGAGCATCTGGGAGATGAGGCTTATGCACTTTATGTTGTCACTCAGGCTACTAAACCCGATCACTGAGTTTTCAGCGACTGAGCAACCTTAGAGACGCCCACTCAAGCGCACAAGCCGGCCGATTCTGACGCAAGCGTAGGCAATGGAGCAAGGCGCTGTCGCCTATAACATGACGTTTCACGGCCTGCTGTAGGAAATGTGCTGATCCTGCAACACACAAAAGCAGTGGCTAGCCCGCGCGCGCCACTCAAAGCGGGTGAAACGTTTCGTTCGTTCAACCCGCGCACAACACCCACAGCGCCCATCAGCCAATGCCCGAGGTTCTCTGATAGCATCCAGCAGCATTGAACCTATTTGAAGGTATGCAGGCGATGGCCATTCTCTGCCCTCCCATTGCGTGATGGCTGTGACTTGCTGGAGGTAATCGGTCGACGCTTACGTGCGCAGGTCTCGGATACCGAAGAAACACCCGTAACACCGGTTAGCTAGCTTTAAACGCTCCACGCGCGTTGGCGTCAATACGACTTCAGCGCGCGGATTGTCCAACCGCCACCACAGGCCTTATTCTCGACGCACAGTCCAACCGAACCCGGAGCCGCCATGGACCTTGCCACCCTCGCTGTTTTCGTCCCGGCATGTTTTGCTTTGAACATGGCCCCAGGCCCGAACAATTTGCTGTCCGTCAGCAACGCCACCCGTTACGGCTACCGCACGTCGTGTCTCGCAGGCGTCGGCCGCCTGCTCGCTTTCGCGGGCATGATAGCCTTCGCCTCTGCCGGTTTGGCGGTGGTGCTGCAAACGTCAGAGTTGTTGTTCTACGCGATCAAAATTCTGGGGGCCGCGTATCTGTTTTACCTGGCATTTTCGCTGTGGCGCGCAGATTCACAGCCGCAGGCTGAATCTGCTGCGGCCGGAATGGGGGTATGGGCATTGGCGCGCCAAGAGTTCCTGGTGGCCGCAGGCAACCCAAAAGCCATCTTGATTTTCACCGCATTCTTTCCGCAATTTGTGACGCAAGACCAACCGGTCACGCCGCAATTTGCGCTGTTGGGTGCAATGTTCCTGATGTTGGAATGGATCGCCATCAGCGCTTACGCCTATATGGGCCTACACATGCGCCGCTGGTTCGCCGAGCCGCGTGGCAAGCGGATGTTCAATCGATGCTGCGCGGGTTTGTTGTCAGCGGCGGCGACGGTGTTATTGCTGGCGCGGCGGGCTTGAGCGATTAGGCGAAGCTTGCTCTGGCGGTAACGCAGTTGGCGATACGGTTTGGCGACCTGACTATCGGATGCAAAAGCACTGCGTTTTTTGCAGTGGCTACCGAGTCGTCAGGTTACCCAATTTAAAACTCAGCCACCCGCTACACCCGCCTCCCGCTCCATCAACCTATCGATCAACAAAACCCCCAGCTCACTCAGTTGATGGATCGCCAGCGCCACATCGCGCTGTTTCCCGGTCAAATCCTCCGACAGGTCGAGCAACAACGCGCTAACCGAGGAAAAGGTTTCATAACTGTTGGTGATCAAGGTTTCATTGCTGGCGTCAGCGGCAACGCTGAACAAACCCGGTGCTGGCGAAGGTGGGGCAGTTTCTGGATTGAGGTAGCGGTCTATCGTTCGATGCGCGGCCTGGTTGAGTTTCAGGTCTGGCTCGCTCGGAGGGTTAGGCGTGATTTTGAACATACTTGGAATTCCCTCTAGGGGGCGCCACCTCTGAGCTACTAAACAAAGGGGTGGCAGCCGTGCGCAGGTTAGTAGACCGGGGAATTCCAAGAAAGCCGGCGCGCCCGTGGACGCCCTGCACACAGCCACCATCAAGCACGGACGAGGCCGTCCGATAGATGACGCTTATGCACTGACTGGAATAACCCCAGGCTACTAAACCCGATCACTGAGTTTTCAGCGACCGAACAACCTTAGAGACGCCCACTCAAGCGCACAAGCCGGCCGATTCTGACGCAAGCGTAGGCAATGCAGCAAGGCGCTGTCGCCTATAACCTCGACGTTTCACGGCTTGCTGTAGGAAATGTGCTGACTCAGCAAAACACAAACGCAGTCGGTAGCCCGCTAGCCGCTCACGAAGCGAGTCGAACCTTTCATTCGAGCAACCCGTGCACAGCGCCCATCCGAGCGGCCGGGATTACCGCACGCAAGCCCTGCGCAATTGGCTGGCAGCAGCGAGCCGGTGCTGCAGGGGTTGCGCTCAACCGGGGCGAAACACCTGCTGCCGATGCCTGAGTCATAAAGGTGACTTCCACCGCCGAGTACACTAATTTATCCGATAGATGGACCGCCGACGCCCCGTTCCCTGCCTGTTATGAACCCGTAACAGGCCGAGTGAATCTGACTAACTTACACCCAGTTGGAGGAAAACCATGACCACTGACCGCGTGCTTGACTGTGTCCTGTTAAAACCCGCTGAGTCTTATCAGGGCAAACAAGGGCTGGATTATCAGGTTGGCATTTCTGCTGAAAGCGCCGGTGCGCAACATATCCATATGCAGGTGTTGAACATTGCGCCTGGCGGGAAAGGTAAGGCACATAAACATCAGCAGCATGAAACCGCTATTTATGCGCTAAGTGGCACCACCGGTTGTTGGTACGGCGAGGCGCTTGAAAAGCATGCCATCGTGGAAGAAGGTAACTTTTTTTATATCCCTGCGGGAATGCCGCATGTGCCGTATAACCGCAGCAACGAGCAAGTAGCCACTGTGTTAGTTGCTCGCACCGACCCGAATGAGCAAGAAAGTGTAACGCTGTTGCCGGAGCTTGATGAATTGATGGCTTCAAAGCAGGGCTAGAACAGGCCTTTCGCTGTGCGCGGGCCAGATTAAAAAAAGGCGCTCCGAAGAGCGCCTTTTATCACGTTATTGCAGGCTGACCTGGCGCAAGTCTGGCTTGCCGCCAGTACCGATTTCGATACGTTTTGGCTTGGCTTCTTCGGGTACGACGCGAAGCAACTCGATTGCCAGCAAACCGTTGGTGAGTGATGCGCCTTGCACCTCGATATGGTCAGCCAGTCGGAACGACAAACGGAAGGCCCGTTGCGCGATTCCCTGGTGCAGGTACGTGACCTTCTCATCGCTTTCACGTTTCCCACCAGAAACGCTTAAAACGCCATTCTCGACCTGAATGTCTATGTCGTCCCCTACGAGGCCCGCCACTGCAATCACGATGCGGTACTGGTCATCACCGTGCTTTTCGACGTTGTGAGGTGGATAGGTATTGCCCGCCTCATTGCGCAGCGTCGATTCAAACAGGTCGTTGAAGCGATCAAAGCCCACAGACTGACGGAACAGTGGGGCCAACGAGAGAGTAGTAGCCATAACAAAATCTCCTGAGTTTTATCCAAGTGATTTAATACGCGACCCGCTTTCGGCATCGCGTAAGGCCAAAATAGGGACTACCCAACGGTTTTCAAGGGCGCCTCAAAAAAATTTTAACGCCCCGTTTACCTACCCCAATTGCGTCGCAAACCTGCCTACTGCGTCGACGACGCGCTTGGCGCCATCCTGAATCTCGACAATCACCTGGCCCGCCTGCGTAGCCAGGTCAAGGCCCTGCTCTGCCTGGGATTTACTGTTCGCCATCTCCGCGACGGTTTCGCCCACCAGCTTCTGGTTTTGCGCAACCACCGAGGCAATTTCCTCTGTGGCGGTGCTGGTGCGCCCAGCCAATTGACGAACTTCATCCGCGACGACCGCAAAGCCACGCCCCTGTTCACCGGCGCGGGCGGCTTCAATCGCAGCGTTCAAGGCGAGCAAGTTGGTTTGCTGGGCAATACTGCTGATGGTTTGAACAATCGAGCTGATCAACAGGGATTGCTTGCCGAGTGCCTCTACTCCGCCGGAGGCCGCCTGTATATCCACCGCGATCTTGCGCATGGTGTGCATGGTGTCGTTAACCACCACAGCGCCGCGCTGGGCACTCACATCGGTGTGTTGGGAGATTTCAAAGGCGGTTTGCGCGGCGGTGCTGACGTCTTGTTCACGGGCAACTTGATCGGTCACCACCGTAGCGAACTTGACCACTTTGCAGAGTGTGCCTTCGGCGTCGTACACCGGGTTGTAAGTCGCCTCTAACCACACGGTTTGACCGCGACTGTCGACACGTTCAAATCGACCGGCAACAAACTCGCCCTTGTTCAGCGTTAACCAAAAATCCTTGTACTTCTGCGACGAGGTTTCTTCCGGCGTACAGAATATGCGGTGATGGCTGCCTTTGGCGTCGCTGAGGCTGTAACCCATGGCTTTCAAGAATTGGTCATTGGCTTTGAGTACGTGCCCGGAGAGGTCGAACTCGATCACTGCAGTTGAACGCAGCAGTGCCTCGATAAACGAGGTGTTTTCCGAAGCCTGTTCAACGCGGGAAGTAATGTCGGTTGCATAGCAGGTGACATGGCTCAGGTTGCCGGCAATGTCGGCGACGGGTTGCCAGTGCGCATGAATCCATACCAGCGAGCCATTCGCATGCAAATACCGGTACTCGTCAGTGATTGATCGGCCTGCCGCGACGGCCGCCTGAAAGTTAAGAAAGCACGGAAGTTTGGAGACGTACTTGGGGACGATATTCGCCATCTCGCGCCCCAGCAGTTGGTCCGGGGTGTAGCCCAAAGCCTCGGCAAAGTTTGCGTTACAGCCGATGATTTTAAACGTTGGATCGATGCTCAACGTCAGCATTTCACGGTTGAGGCCATCGCGCAGTTGGCGCAGCTCCGACAATTCGGCCGCCTGAGCGTTAACCTGGTTCTTGAGTTTTTTATTAAACATCAGCTACGGCCTCCTTGGTCATAACAATGCTATCGGCATAGTCTTAAGCAAATTGAGGCCACTCAGCGGGCGAGTGCCCCCAGGCTGCAGCCTTGCAGCAAAGCGTAGGCGCTGAAACCACCTCATGCGTCAAAAAAATACATCCTGCGGACCGCTCGGTGGCGAGCGGTGCAATCGCGGCCTATGTTCAAAGGCATGTTTGCATTTTGCTGCTTCACTCAAGCCCTTTCGTCACCAGGTGAAATCATGCCCAGCCTCCCACGCCCCGCCGTCCTTGAATTGATCGGCAACACCCCGCTGGTGCGGGTCAGCCGCTTCGATACCGGCCTGTGCACGCTGTTTTTGAAGCTTGAATCGCAAAACCCCGGAGGTTCGATCAAGGACCGCATCGGGCTGGCGATGATCGACGCCGCCGAGCGCGACGGCCGCCTGCGCCCCGGCGGCACCATCATCGAAGCCACCGCCGGCAATACCGGTCTGGGCCTGGCGCTGGTTGGCCGGGCCAAAGGCTACCGCGTGGTGCTGGTGGTGCCCGACAAAATGTCCACCGAAAAGGTGCTGCACCTCAAGGCCATGGGCGCCGAGGTGCACATCACCCGCTCCGACGTCGGCAAGGGCCACCCCGAGTATTACCAGGACGTGGCGGCGCGGCTGGCCAAGGATATTCCGGGCTCGTTTTTCGCCGACCAATTCAACAACCCGGCCAACCCGCTGGCGCATGAAACCAGCACCGCCCCGGAAATATGGGCGCAAACCCAGCATGACCTGGACGCGATTGTGGTGGGCGTCGGTTCTGCCGGCACGCTCACCGGCCTGACGCGCTTTTTCAAGCAGGTACAGCCGGCGTTGGCCATGGTATTGGCAGACCCGGTGGGTTCGGTGATGGCTGAATACAGCCGCAGCGGCAAAATTGGAACGCCGGGCTCGTGGGCCGTGGAAGGTATCGGCGAGGACTTTATCCCCTCGATTGCCGACCTCTCCAGCGTGCGCCACGCCTATTCCATCAGCGATGAAGAAAGCTTCGACCACGCCCGCCAACTGCTCAAGGCCGAAGGCATTCTGGGTGGCTCGTCCACCGGCACCCTGCTCGCCGCCGCCCTGCGCTACTGCCGCGAGCAAACCGAGCCGAAACGCGTGGTCACCTTCGTCTGCGACACCGGCACACGCTACCTGTCTAAGGTTTACAACGACCAGTGGATGAACGACGCTGGCCTGCTGCACTACAAGCATTACGGCGACCTGCGCGACTTGATCGCCCGCCGCTTCGAAGACGGCCGCGTGATCAGCGTGAGCCCCGATGACACCTTGCTCATGGCCTTCCAGCGCATGCGCCTGGCCGATGTTTCGCAACTGCCGGTGTTGGCGGATGGCCAGACACTGGTCGGCGTGATCGACGAATCCGACATTTTGCTGGGGTTGCACACCGACGCCGAGCACTTTTCCATGACCGTCGCGAGTGCCATGACCGACACCGTGCACACCCTGGCCCCCAGCGCCAGCCTCGGCCAATTGCAGGCAGAACTGGATCGCGGCCTGGTCGCGATCATCGCCGACGCGTCCGGCTTTCATGGCCTGATCACGCGTGTCGACCTGCTCAACCACCTACGGAGATCCCTTGCATGAGTCAGCCCGATAAAACTGCGTTTGCCACCCGCGTGATTCACGCCGGGCAGTCACCCGACCCGACCACGGGCGCCTTGATGCCGCCGATCTACGCCAACTCCACCTACCTGCAAGAAAGCCCCGGCGTGCACAAGGGCTTCGACTATGGGCGCTCGCATAACCCAACGCGTTTTGCCCTGGAGCGCTGCGTCGCCGACCTTGAAGGTGGCAGCCAGGCGTTTGCCTTCGCCTCCGGGTTGGCGGCGATTTCCACAGTGCTGGAACTGCTCGATGCCGGCGCGCACATCGTCTCCGGCAACGACCTGTACGGCGGCACCTTCCGCCTGTTCGACAAGGTGCGCCAACGCAGTGCCGGGCACCGCTTCAGCTTTGTCGACCTCAGCGACGTGTCGGCGTTTGAAGCGTCATTGCAGGCCGATACGCGCATGGTCTGGGTCGAAACCCCGAGCAACCCGCTGCTGAGCCTGACCGACCTCAGCGCCATTGCGCGCATCTGCCGCGACCGCGGCATCATCTGCGTGGCCGACAACACCTTCGCCAGCCCATGGATTCAGCGCCCGCTGGAGCTGGGCTTCGACATCGTGGTGCACTCCACGACCAAATACCTTAATGGCCACTCCGATGTGATCGGCGGCATCGCCATCGTCGGCCACAACCCGGAATTGGCCGAGCGGTTGGGCTTTCTGCAAAATTCGGTGGGTGCCATCGCCGGCCCGTTCGATGCTTTCCTGACCCTGCGCGGCGTGAAAACCCTGGCGCTGCGCATGGAACGCCATTGCAGCAATGCGCTGGATTTGGCCACCTGGCTGGAACAACAGCCGCAAGTATCGCGCGTTTACTACCCTGGCTTGGCATCGCACCCTCAACACGAACTCGCACGTCGGCAGATGCATGGGTTCGGCGGGATGATTTCGGTGGATTTGAACAGCGACCTCGCGGGCGCTACGCGCTTTTTGGAAAACGTGAAGGTTTTTGCCCTTGCCGAAAGCCTTGGCGGTGTAGAAAGCCTGATCGAACACCCGGCGATCATGACCCATGCGAGCATCCCGGCGGCGACCCGCGCGCAGTTAGGCATTGGCGATGGATTGGTGCGGTTGTCGGTGGGGGTTGAAGATGTGGAAGACCTGAGGGCCGATCTGGCCCAGGCGCTGGCGAGGATTTAACGTACCTTCGCTGAGGCTACTGTGGCGAGCGGGCTTTAGGTAGCAAGCCCGCTTGCCACACCAAGCGTGTCAGCCAGTCTTCACATTCGCACGTGCCGCGTGCAGCTTTTTATAGCTGTCGATCAAGCGCAAATGCCGGTCCAGCCCTTCCAGCTGGGTGCTGGTCGGCGTCAGCCCGTAAAACCGCACGCTGCCGTTGACCGAACCGATCACCGCATCCATGCGCTCATCACCAAACATCCGGCGGAAGTTGGCCTCGTAATCAGCCAACTCCAGGTCCTCGTCCAACTGCATCTCCAACACCGCGTTAACCGCCTGGTAAAACAGGCCGCGCTCGGCGGTGTTGTCGTTGTACTGCAGGAACATTTCCACACATTCCTTGGCTTCTTCGTACTGCTGCAACGCGAGGTAGATCAGTAGCTTCAACTCCAGGATGGTCAGTTGACCCCACGCGGTGTTGTCGTCGAACTCGATGCCGATCAAGGTGGTGATGTCGGTGTAGTCGTCCAGCTCGCTTTCTACCAGGCGTTCAGCCAAGGCTTTAAGGTCGTCGGCGCTGAGGCTGTGCAGGTTGAGAATGTCGGCGCGGAAGAACAAGGCCTTGTTGGTGTTATCCCAGATCAGGTCGTCCACCGGATAGATTTCCGAATAATCCGGCACCAGAATGCGGCAGGCGGTTGCGCCGAGGTGTTCGTACACCGCCATGTAGGACTCTTTGCCCATGCCTTCGAGAATACCAAACAGCGTCGCGGCTTCTTGGGCGTTGGAGTCTTCACCCTCGCCGGAGAAGTCCCACTCGACGAATTCGTACTCCGACTGGGCGCTGAAGAAGCGCCACGACACCACGCCGCTGGAATCGATAAAGTGTTCGACAAAGTTATTCGGCTCCGTCACCGCGTGGCCTTCAAAGGTCGGTTGCGGCAAATCGTTCAAACCTTCAAAGCTGCGGCCCTGCAGCAATTCAGTCAGGCTGCGTTCCAGCGCGACTTCCAGGCTTGGGTGCGCGCCGAACGAGGCAAATACGCCGCCGGTGCGCGGGTTCATCAAGGTCACGCACATCACCGGGAATTCCCCCCCCAACGACGCATCCTTGACCAGCACCGGGAACCCTTGGGCTTCCAGGCCTTGAATGCCGGCAAGAATGCCCGGGTACTTGGCCAGCACCTCGGCGGGAACGTCCGGCAGCGCAAATTCGCCTTCGATGATCTCGCGTTTAACCGCGCGCTCGAAAATCTCCGACAGGCACTGCACTTGCGCTTCGGCCAGGGTGTTACCGGCGCTCATGCCGTTGCTGAGGTAAAGGTTTTCGATCAGGTTTGACGGAAAGTACACCACCTCGCCGTCGGACTGGCGCACAAACGGCAACGACACAATGCCACGCGCTTCATTGCCGGAGTTGGTGTCGTACAGGTGCGAGCCACGCAGCTCGCCGTCGCGGTTGTAGATTTTCAGGCAATAGGCGTCGAGGATTTCCGTCGGCAGCGCATCGTTGCGGCCCGGCTGAAACCAGCGCTCATCCGGGTAGTGCACGAAAGGCGCATTGGCCAGTTCTTCACCCCAGAACTGATCGTTGTAGAAGAAGTTGCAGTTAAGCCGCTCGATAAACTCGCCCAAGGCCGACGCCAGCGCGCCTTCCTTGGTCGCGCCCTTGCCGTTGGTAAAACACATCGGCGAGTGCGCATCGCGAATATGCAGCGACCACACGTTGGGCACGATATTGCGCCACGAGGCGATTTCAATCTTCATGCCCAGGCCGGCGAGGATGCCGGACATGTTGGCGATGGTCTGCTCCAGCGGCAGGTCCTTGCCCGCAATGTAGGTGCCCGCCTCGGTGCTGGCGCTTGGCATCAACAGCGCCTGGGCATCGGCATCGAGGTTGTCGACTTGCTCAATCACAAACTCAGGCCCGGCCTGCACCACTTTTTTCACAGTGCAACGGTCGATGGAACGCAGGATGCCTTGGCGGTCCTTGTCGGAAATATCCGCCGGCAACTCGACCTGAATCTTGAAGATCTGGTTGTATCGGTTTTCCGGGTCGACAATATTGTTCTGCGACAGGCGAATATTCTCGGTGGGAATATTGCGCGTCGCGCAGTACAACTTCACAAAGTACGCCGCGCACAACGCCGACGAAGCCAGGAAGTAATCGAATGGCCCCGGTGCCGAACCATCGCCCTTGTAGCGAATCGGTTGGTCGGCAATTACCGTGAAGTCATCGAACTTGGCTTCAAGCCGAAGGTTGTCGAGAAAGTTGACCTTAATTTCCATGCGGGCACACCAGAATAACGAGCTAAACAAAAATGGCCGTCATTATGAGGTTTTTCAGCGGGAAGTTTCAGGGTTTTCCAGAGGAACCGCCGATCGGTGCCGCTGTTGACAGGCGTAACCCGGCCACTGCAACGCTTTAACAGGCTTCAATCGAGTCGCTCTCGCATCCAGGGTGAAATGCTCGCGCGCCACTGCTATGTTTGCGGCTTCGTCAGCAAAGGGAGGCGCTATGCAACCGCTGGATACGAACGCCGCATTGGTGATCATCGACATGCAACAGGGCATGCACCACCCAAAACTCGGGCGACGCAACAACCCCAACGCGGAGTCGCAAATACAGGCTCTTTTGAGCGCGTGGCGGCACGCCAAGCGCCCGGTTATCCATGTGCGACATATGTCGCGCTCGCCCGATTCGGTGTTCTGGCCTGGCCAACCTGGCTGCGAGTTTCAGGCGGAGTTACAGCCCCTGAAACACGAGCATGTGCTGGAAAAAAACGTTCCGGACGCATTCACGGCCACGGGCCTGGAGCGTTGGCTGCACGCGCGCTCGATCAAGCAGTTGGTGATCGTTGGGGTGATCACCAACAACTCGGTTGAGGCCACGGCGCGCTCAGGCGGCAACCTCGGTTTTGATGTAATAGTGGCGGCGGATGCTTGTTATACGTTTGATCAAACCGATCTGTCGGGGCGTGTCTGGCCGGCGGAGGATGTGCACGCGCTGTCGCTGAGTAACCTGGCGATGGACTACGCCAGCGTGATTGATACAGCCCACATCCTGGCCGGTAGCTAAGCCGCGGGTTCAAACACGTTCGCAGATTCCCGGCACCTCATCGGTGGGTCATTTGCGTGAAAATCTCGCGGTGGGCGAACTGCAATTGACCGACGAGGTAATGGTTGAGTTAAACGCAATCGCGGGTTAAATCGCTGAGCCCTGCAGTAATTGTGCAATGGCTTTACGCAGATCTCCGTGTACGTTTTCTGCGTAAGGCGTTGCGGTTTTCCAGTCGTAAAACCACGCTGGCATCTTGCGTTTGTCATCCGGCTCGCAGGCGTAGCGCGGGAAGATATGGCAGTGCAACTCCGGTTCCGAATTGCCCAGAATCTCGTAGTTCATGCGCAACGCGCCGGTGGCTTGCAGCACCGCATCGCCGATGCGCGCCATGTCGAGCAGGTAAAGGCTACGTGCAGCGGTATCCAGGTCGTTCAGGCTTGCGACCACCGGGTCGGGCAGTAGCAAGCAGTAACCGGGCAAAAACTGCACGTCTCCCATCACCGCCCAGCCTGAGGCCATGCGGCAGATAACCTTATCGTTGGCACCTTCGCGGGCCAGCGCCACGCGTTCTGTTATCAACGCCATATCGTGTCCTTGATTAAGGTAAGGGTCGTGGCTGGAGTTTTCAAAGCCGACCCTATTTCCCAAGCACAATACAGTCAACTGTGGGAGCGGGCTTGAGCTAACCAATCATGGGGCTGCCACACTCAGTCCACGCCCAACTCCACCAGCCCGGCGTTCAACCGCACCGGCCACACGCGCAGGCGCTGATCCGGCGCCTCGAGGCATTGGCCATCGTGCAAGCGATAATGCTGCTTGTAGATCGGCGCCGCCACCACCAGGTCACCCTTGATGCTGCCGACCAGCCCGCGACCGATCACGTTCGCCCCGGACTCCGGGTCATGGTTGTCGATGGCGTACAGGCGCTGTTCTTGCGCGCCCGGCAGGTAAAACAGCGCCACCTGCGCGCCGTCGAGCCACACCACTACGCCGGAGTTGCTCACCAGGTCTTGCTCGGTGCACACGCTTTTCCACGTGGCCAGGTTGGGCTGAATGTTGGATGAACTCATCAGGCAATCTCCTCGATGACGGGAATCAGGTTCAGTTCGCTCGCCATAATCGGGCGGCGCTGGCCACGCTCCTGAACAAAGTGGATGTCCGGGTCGGGGCGTTTGTCGTTGACGAAGGTGCGGAAGCGCTTGAGTTTTTCCGGGTCTTTGAGGGCGTTGGCCCACTCGCATTCATAGCGGTCGACCACAAGTTGCATCTGCGCTTCAAGCTCGGCGCCCAGCCCGAGGCTGTCGTGCAATATCACATCTTTGAGGAAGTCGAGGCCGCCGTCGAGGCTTTCGCGCCATACCGAGGTGCGCTGCAATTTGTCGGCGGTGCGGATGTAGAACATCAGAAAACGGTCGATGTACTGGATCAGCGTGGCGTCGTCGAGGTCGGTGGCGAACAGCTCGGCATGGCGTGGGCGCATGCCGCCGTTGCCCGCAATGTAAAGGTTCCAGCCCTTCTCGGTGGCGATCACGCCGACGTCTTTGCTCTGCGCTTCGGCGCATTCGCGGGTGCAGCCGGATACCGCGAACTTGAGTTTGTGCGGCGAGCGCAGGCCCTTGTAACGGTCCTCGATGAGCAAGGCCATTTTCACGCTGTCCTGCACGCCGTAGCGGCACCAGGTGCTGCCGACGCACGACTTTACCGTACGCGTGGACTTGCCATAGGCATGCCCGGTCTCAAACCCGGCGGCGATCAGCTCGGCCCAGATCTCCGGCAGTTCATGCAGTTGCGCGCCGAACAGGTCGATGCGCTGGCCGCCGGTGATCTTGGTGTAAAGGTCGTATTTTTTTGCGACTTCGCCGATTGCGATGAGTTTATCCGCAGTGATTTCACCGCCTGGAATACGCGGCACCACCGAATAGGTGCCGTTCTTCTGCATATTCGCCATGAAGGTGTCGTTGGTGTCCTGCAACGGCACGAGGGAAGCGTCCATGATCGGCTGGTTCCAGCACGAGGCCAAAATCGAGCCCACCGCCGGCTTGCACACGTCACAACCGGTGTGGCCACGGCCGTGTTTGGCCAGCAGTTCTTCGAAGGTGATCACGCCTTCCACGCGCACCAGCGCATACAGTTCCTGACGCGTATAGGCGAAGTGTTCGCACAGGCTTTTGTCGACGCTGACGCCGCGCGCAATCAGCTCATGCTCGAACACCTGCTTGAGCAACCCGGCGCAGCCGCCGCAACCGGTGCCGGCCTTGGTCTGCGACTTGAGCAGGCCGAGGTCGCTGCACCCGCCGTCAATCGCCGAGCAAATCGAACCCTTGGTCACGTTGTGGCACGAGCACACGGTGGCTGCTTGCGGCAAGGCGCCCGGGCCGAGGGTCGGCGCGCCAGTGGAGGATGGCAATATCAGGCTGGCCGGTTCGGCCGGCAACGCGATACGGTTTTGCATGTATTGCAGCAAGGTGTCGTAGTAGCTGTTGTCGCCGACCAGCACCGCGCCGATCACATGCTTGCCGCTCGCGTCCACCACCAGGCGTCGATAGCTGGCGCTGGCTTCGTCGATGAATTGGTAGCTGCGCGCACCCGGCGTGTTTGCATGCGCATCGCCGATCGAGCCGACGTCGACGCCGAGCAGTTTGAGTTTGGTCGACATGTCAGCGCCCACAAACGGCTCGGTGGCCTGCTCGCACAACAGCGCGGCAACCCCGCGGGCCATCTGGTAACCCGGCGCGACCAGGCCGAACAAACTGCCATTCCACGAGGCGCATTCGCCAATCGCGTAGATGTTCGGGTCGCAGCTTTGGCATTCATCGTTGATCACCACGCCGCCGCGCGGGCCAATCTCCAGCGCGGCCTGACGCGCCAAGGCATCTTGGGCGCGGATACCGGCTGAGAACACGATCAGGTCGGTTTCAAGGAATTCGTCATTCGCAAAGTTCATGCGGTAGCGATACGCCTCGCCCGCGCTGATCGACTGGGTGGCGCGGGACAAGTGCACACCGACGCCCAGCCGCTCGATCTGAGCCTTGAGCGCCAGCCCGCCAAAATCATCCAGTTGCACCGGCATCAAGCGCGGCGCGAACTCCACCACATGCGCTTCCAGGCCAAGGCTTTTCAGGGCGTTGGCGGCTTCCAGACCGAGCAGCCCGCCACCCACCACCACGCCGCGCCGCGCATTGGCGGCCGCCGCACGAATCGCGTCGAGGTCTTCGAGGGTGCGGTACACCAGCCGCGAGTCGCCTTCGGCGCCTTCAATCGGCGGCACAAACGGGTAAGAACCGGTGGCCAGCACCAACTTGTCGTAGGCCACGCACCCTTGGGCGGTAATCACCTCGCAACGGGCGCGGTCGATTTCCAGCACCGGCACGCCCAAGTGCAAGGTCACACCCGGCGTGTGGTACAGCGACGCGTCGGACAGCGCCAGCGACTCGGCATCGCGGCCGGTGAAGTATTCGGAAAGATGCACGCGGTCATAGGCGCGCATCGGCTCCTCGCTGAACACGTGCAAGCGGTAGTGGTCCAGCGCGCCGCGCTCGATCAGTTGCGCCACACAATGATGGCCGACCATGCCATTGCCGACGACAATCAGGGTTTTCAGCGGTTTCAGACTGGCGATAGTGGAATTCATGGAAAGCACCCGACAAAGCTCATCACGGTTTAAAAAAGCAAAAAAAAACGCCTGAAACCTTACGGTTCCAGGCGTCTTTGCCTGTTCTTATACGGGTTCGGATCGGGCGACTTCGCCGGTCCTTCCGTTATTGCCCATGACCTGTATGGCCTGTCGATCATCGTTGACCGAGGTGGGTTGAAGCTGAGCTTGCAGGCGCCGTGCCAATCCGCCGCGGGCGCCTGTGGCACGGGCTGCAAGCCGGCCTGCAAGCAGCGGACGAGTATTTTTGCGCCTCCAACTGGTGCGCCTCGCGTCATAAAAGTGCATTTTCAACGCTGACTTTATAACGCGGGGGGGGGGGGGGGGGGGGGGGGGGGGGGGGCCCCCCCCCCCCGGGTATAAAAGGGGGGGGGGGGGGGGGGTGAAAACAACAACACCGAGAAACCGGAGTAAGAGAAAAACACAAA
>NZ_JBLZPT010000005.1:0-7620 GCF_049199985.1 Pseudomonas kitaguniensis | reverse complement strand
TTTTTTTTTTTGGTCCCCCCTTGTTGGCGGCCGCTTTATAAAATTTTTTTTTTTTTTTTTTTTTTTTTTTGGGGGGGGGGGGGGGGGGGGCGGGGGGGGCCCCCCCCCCCCAGCCCGATTGAAAACCTGGCGCGTGACTTGCTAGGAACACTCCACAGAGCAGTCAACGCTGATTGCCCATTCACGACAAAGGCGCCGTGCAACTCCCGTTTTTAACGGAGGGTTGCAGGGCGCTTTTTGTTTGCGGGCAGCAAAAGTTTTCGAGGGTTACGGATGGCAAACCAGAGCGTACGCAGCGTGTGTCCTTATTGTGGCGTGGGCTGCGGCATCGTCATGCAGGTCGAGAACAATAAAGTGGTCAAGGTGACTGGCGACAAGGCCCACCCCACCAACTTCGGACGCCTGTGCACCAAAGGCACCACCTGCGGGCAGGCCATTGCCGAGTCCGGGCGCATGGCCAACGCGTATGTGCGCCAGGCGCGCGACCACGACCCGGTGCGCATCGGCATGGACAAGGCGATCAGCGAAACCGCCAGCCGTTTGCGCAGCCTGCTCGACACGCATGGCCCAGACGCGCTGGCCTTTTACGTGTCCGGGCAAATGTCGCTGGAAGCGCAGTACCTGATCAACAAACTGGCCAAGGGCTTTGTGCGCACCGCCAACCTCGAATCCAACTCCCGCCTGTGCATGGCCAGCGCCGGCAGCGGCTACAAACTGTCGCTGGGTTCCGACGGGCCACCCGGCTCGTATGAAGACTTCGACCGCGCCGACCTGTTCTTCGTGATCGGCGCCAACATGGCAGACTGTCACCCGATTTTGTTTCTGCGCATGATGGACCGCGTCAAGGCCGGGGCGAAGCTGATCGTGGTCGACCCACGGCGCAGCGCCACCGCAGACAAGGCCCAGCTGTTCCTGCAAATTGAGCCCGGCACCGACCTCGCGTTGCTCAACGGCCTGCTGCACCTGCTGGTAAAAAACGGCCACACCGACCCCGCGTTTATCGCGGCCTTCACCGAAGGTTGGGAGGCGATGCCGGGGTTCCTGGAGGACTACCCGCCGCACCGCGTCGCCGAGATCACCGGCCTCGCCGAGGCCGACATCCGCCAAGCCGCCGAGTGGATCGGCGCGGCCGCTGAGTGGATGAGTTGCTGGACCATGGGCCTCAACCAAAGCACGCATGGCACCTGGAACACCAACGCGCTGTGCAATTTGCACTTGGCCACCGGCGCGATTTGCCGACCGGGCAGCGGGCCGTTTTCGCTCACCGGCCAACCGAACGCGATGGGCGGCCGCGAGATGGGCTACATGGGCCCCGGCCTGCCGGGCCAGCGCTCGGTGCTGGTCGAGGCCGACCGCGCGTTTATCGAAGACCTCTGGCGCATCCCCGCAGGCAGCCTGCCGCGCCAGGCCGGTGGCGGTACGGTGGCGATGTTCGAGCAGATGATCAGCGGGCAAATCAAAGCCTGCTGGATCATCTGCACCAACCCGGTCGCCAGCGCGCCGAACCGCCGCAAGGTGATCGAAGGCTTGCAAGCCGCCGAACTGGTGATCACCCAGGATGCCTACCTCGACACCGAGACCAACCGCTACGCCGACATCCTGCTAACCCGGCGCGCTGTGGGCCGAGGCCGAAGGGGTGATGATCAACTCCGAGCGCAACCTCACGCTGATGCAAAAAGCCGTCGACGCGCCCGGCGAGAGCTTGCCCGACTGGCAAATCATCGCGCGGGTCGCGTGCGAGATGGGCTTTGCCGAGGCCTTCACCTATGCCTCTGCCGCCGAGGTGTTTGACGAAATCAAACGCGCCTGGAACCCAAAGACCGGCTATGACATTCGCGGCGCAAGCCACCAACGCCTGCGCGAAACCCCGTTGCAATGGCCCTGCGCGTCAGCCGATGGCGCAAACCGCAACCCGATCCGCTATGTGAATAAGGGCACGCTCACCTTCGCCACCGACAGCGGCAAAGGCCAGTTCCTCGCGCGCCCACACCTGCCGCCCGCCGAGATGCCGGACGCGGCGTTCCCGTTTGTACTCAACACCGGCCGCTTGCAACACCAGTGGCACACGCTGACCAAGACCGGCAAGGTCGCCACGCTGAACAAGCTCAACCCCGGCCCGTTCGTTGAATTGCACCCCGAAGACGCCGCAAGCCTGGGCATCAAGCATAAAGACTCGGTGGAAGTGCGCTCACAGCGTGGGCGTGCGGTGCTGCCCGCGGTGGTCACTGACCGGGTGCGCCCCGGCAACTGTTTTGCGCCGTTTCACTGGAACGATGTGTTTGGCGAACACCTGGCGATCAACGCGGTGACCAACGATGCCGTCGACCCGATTTCGCTGCAGCCCGAGTTCAAGTTTTGTGCCGTGGCGCTGGCCCGCGTCGAGCTGATCGAGCATCAGTTTTTGCACGCGCCGGCCGCCGTTGCCAACGACCTAGCCCCTGTAGCAGAGGACCTCGCCATGTCGCGACTCGACGCCTTCGCCGACCTCGCCGGCATCCGTAACCTCGCGCCGCCACCACTGAGCGACAGCGAACGCACCTACCTCGCGGGTTTCTTGAGTGGCTTGCAATCGAGTGCCGGGCGCCAGGCCGTCGGCGTGCCGGTAATGCCGGCGAATGCGCCGCTGGCCAAGGATTCGCGGCTGTGGCTGGACGGTTTGCTCGGCGGTTTGTTCAGCCGCACGCAGGCAGGCGCGGCGGTCGATGCCGTGGCGTCGGCGCCCTCCCCGGCAGTCACGCTGTTATGGGCGTCGCAAACCGGTAATGCCGAAACCCTCGCCGAGCGCTTTGCCAAGCGCTTGCGCGACGGCGGCATTGCCGTGGAGTTGAGCGCCATGGCGGACTTCCCCGCGAGCAAGTTGGCGAGCACGCAAAACCTGGCGCTGATCAGCAGCACCTTCGGCGACGGCGACCCGCCCGACAATGGCGAAAGTTTCTGGCACGGCCTCAACAGCGTCGACACGCGCCTGGAATCGCTGCGCTTTGCGGTGCTGGCCTTGGGCGATCCGAATTACGACCAATTCTGCAAGCACGGTAAACAACTCGATCAGCGCCTGTTGGAGCTGGGCGCCACCCGCCTGCTGGAACGCGTCGACTGCGATACCGAATTTGAAGAGCGCGCGGATGCCTGGCTGGCTCAGTTCCTGGAATCGCTGCACCCGGCCAAGCCAATAGCGCCCATAACACCCGCAGCGCCAGCCACGCCCGCCGGCAAAACCAAGTTGCATGGGTCACGCCTGCTGCTCAACCGGCACCTGAACCCGCAGAGTTCGCACAAGGAAACCCGCCAGTTCGCGCTGGACCTGGCCGACTCCGGCATGAGCTATGAAGCCGGTGATGCACTGGGTGTGATGCCGCGCAACTGCCCGGAACTGGTCAGTGAACTGCTCGACCTGACCGGCCTGGATGCGGCTACCTGCGTGAACATCGACACCTTCGGCGATGTGCCGCTGCACCAGGCACTGACGCAGCGCTTCGAAATCGCCCGGCCGAGCAGCGACACCCTGGCGTTTATTGCCGAGCGCAGCAGCAACCCCGGCCTTAAGCAACTGCTTGACCCCGAGCACAAAGCCGAACTGAAAGACTGGCTGTGGGGCCGGCAACTGACCGATGTATTGCAGCAATACCCTATCGATTGCTCGGCCAACGAACTGCTCGGCACCCTCAAGCGCCTGCAACCGCGTCTCTATTCGATTGCTTCCAGCGCCAAAGCCTACCCGCAGGAGGTCCACCTGACCGTGGCGGCCGTGCGCTACGGCAAGCGCAAAGGCGTGTCGTCGACCTTTTTGGCCGACCGTGCAAGCGACTGCGAAGTGCCAATATTCGTGCAACCGGCCAAACACTTTCGCACGCCCGGCGACGGTAACGTGCCGATGATCATGATCGGCCCCGGCACCGGCGTGGCACCGTTCCGGGCATTTTTGCAGGAGCGCCGCGCGCAAGGCCATCAGGGGCGGAACTGGCTGTTTTTTGGCGAACAGCACGCCGCCAGCGACTTTTACTACCAGGATGAACTGCAAGGCATGCAGCGCGACGGCCTGCTGACGCACCTGAGCCTCGCCTTTTCGCGCGACCAGGCGCAAAAAATCTACGTGCAGGACCGCATCGCCGAACAGGGCGCCGAGCTATGGCGCTGGCTGCAAGACGGCGCAAAAGTCTACATCTGCGGCGACGCCAGCCACATGGCCAAAGATGTCGACCACGCGCTGCGCCAGGTCGCACAGGCGCACGGCGGGCTCGACGGCGAAGGCGCCGTGGATTACTGGCGCCAGTTGAGCGAGCAAAAACGTTACCTGCGTGACGTGTACTGAGTGGGCACTGATCAGCGCGCGGCCAGCAGCCAGCTCAGAAAGGTCTGCAACCGCGTGCAAAATGCTTCGCCCTCGGCGCTCGGGTTGCGCGCCTCAAACAGAAAGTACGCGACCTGCACGCGCATCGTCGGGCAGTGCTGCACGAACAGCGCGACGTGCTCTTCGAGCGTGTGCGGCCAGCTCAACACGTCCTCCGCGCGCAGTATTTGCGTCGCTCGAATCAACCTGCGCGCCGCTTCGCGTTGCAGGCGAAGGCGCTCCGGCACGCTGCCTGCGTCGCCTATGCGCGCAAGGTAAGCGTTTAACACTTGTTCAACGTCATCATTGATCGCCAGCGCGATTTCGCGCGAAGGCCGAAACGGCTCAAAATGCCGGGACAGGTCATCACCCCACACACAACGGCAATGATGCTTGAGCCAAAAGCCCCACTTGTTTTTATGCTCGGGCGCCAGCACCTGCGCACGGTGGCCAATATCGAAGTCGATTTTGGTCACTAGCGGGTGGCGTTTTTCCAGTGCCTGCCGCAGCCCGTCC
Organism: Pseudomonas kitaguniensis; assembly: GCF_049199985.1. Lineage (NCBI taxonomy): Bacteria > Pseudomonadati > Pseudomonadota > Gammaproteobacteria > Pseudomonadales > Pseudomonadaceae > Pseudomonas > Pseudomonas kitaguniensis. The sequence continues at coordinate 2,777 of NZ_JBLZPT010000005.1, read as the reverse complement.
AACTGTTCAAGCACCTGCGCACCTGGCGGCTCACGCAGTACCAACGTGAGGTCAAGGTCCGAGTCACCTTGGCTGGCCTCGCCCCTCGCGACACTGCCATACACATAAATGCCGTCCAGCCCAAGCGCCGCCTGCGACAGGGTCGCGCACACGTCCGCCAGCAGTGGCTCGAATTCGGGTTGCAGGGGAATAGTGGCGACGCTGAGCACAAAGCCCTCTGCATCAACGCCTGTCGGTTTTAGTGCGCTCATGGGTAGTTCCTGATTTGTGACCATCAAGCATGCCATTCTTTAACCCCGAACGACGCTGCCAATGCGCATGAACAGGCCTTTCGGTGTGCAGCTGCGCCCTTAACTGACTGGCTGAGCCTGGCATCAATTAAGTTGAATCCTGCTTTTCAGCGGCGGTCACCTATAAGGACAGCAGCAAGCCGATGACGCTACGGAGGCCGTGATGAACCTTGCAATGACACTTTTCAGCCTGTTTGCCGGGTGGATGGCGATTATGATTTCAATGCTGTGGGGCGTGTTACGCGTGGCCCGTTGGCACCATGATTAATACGCCGGATGGCCGTTACTTCGTGGTCAAGGGCCAGCTATGGCGCGCGACCAACCCCGCACTGGAAGAAAGCCTGCGCCAGCACTGGGTTAACGAATTGATGGACGCGCGCCGCTCGGTCAAAGCCGCCAAGGCCTCAAGCGATGCGAGCGCGTTGAGGGATGCGCGGCGCCGCGTGCAGGCCGCCAAGGTTGCATTGGGCGAACGAGGCCCGGTGTGGTGGGACGATGGCAGCCCGGACTTCAACCGCCGCCAGGTGGCTAACACGCCGTACGCCGGTTGGTACGAAACACATTTCGATACGTAACCACGGTGAACTTTCTTTCAAACGCTGCGCTCCTTTCCTATGCGCTGCCCCGACCCCAGGGGCGTTGTATAAACAAGGAGTTGCCATCCCATGACCACCCTTCCCGTCTACCAAACCTCAACGCCAGGTCCGCTGCACGCGACCTTGCTGGCCGGTACCGTGCCGCTGTTTCTCGGTGCCCTGATCAGCGACATCGCCTATACCCAGACTTTCCAGATTCAGTGGGCTAACTTTGCCTCTTGGCTGATCGCCGGGGCGCTGGTGTTCTGTGGATTTGCGCTGCTGTTTGCGTTGGTTAATCTGGTGCGTGCCGAACGCAAGTCGGGGCAACCCGTGGTGTATTTTTTGCTGCTGTTGGCCACCTGGGTTCTCGGCCTGATTAACGCTTTCCAACACGCCAAAGACGCATACGCCGCCATGCCGACCGGCTTGGTGCTGTCAGTCGTCGTCACGCTGCTGACACTCGCGGCAACCTGGACTGGCCTGCGCGGAGGTGCCAAATGAAAACGTCGAGCACATTGACCTTACTCAGCGCTGCGCTGTTGCTGAGCGCCTGTGGTGGCGAAGGCGACAAGAACCAGGCTCGCGGGCCTGACCCTAAATTGCCGGAGCAACAAAGCAGCTTGCTGCCGAGCATGAAAATCGCCGAGCCGACGCCGTGGGGCGAGCAAAAACCCAAGGTGCCCGAAGGCTACAGCGTGACCGCCATCGCCACCGGCCTGGCCATCCCGCGCCAAACCCTGATATTGCCTAACGGCGACATTCTGATCGCTGAAGGGCGTGGTGGCAGCGCGGCCAAGCTCAAGCCCAAAGATGTGATTGCCAGCGTGATCAAGGCCGAAGGCAACACCAAGGTCAAGGGTGGCAACCGCCTGACCCTGCTGCGCGATGCCGACGGTGACGGCACGTATGAGTTGAAAACCGTGTTCGCCGAGAACCTCAACGCGCCGTACGGCCTGGCATTTGCCGACGGCAAACTGTACGTCGCCAACCAGGATGCATTGGTGCGCTTCGACTATACCGACGGCCAGACCAAAGCCAGCGGCGCACCGACCAAAGTCACCGACTTGCCGGCGCAGATCAACCACCACTGGACCAAGTCGCTGGCCGTGAGCGCGGATGGGCGCCAGCTTTACGTGGGCATTGGCTCCAATAGCAACGTCACCGAGCGCGGCATGGAAGTCGAAATCGACCGCGCCATGGTCTGGCAGATCGACGCCGCCACCGGCGCGCACAAGCCCTACGCGACCGGCTTGCGCAACCCGACGGCGCTGACCATCCAACCGGGCTCCGGGCAACTGTGGACGGTGGTTAACGAGCGCGATGAGCTCGGCCCCGACCTGGTGCCGGATTACCTGACCTCGGTGCGTGAAGGCGCGTTTTATGGCTGGCCTTACAGCTATTGGGGCCAGAATGTCGACAGCCGCGCGCAACCGCAGAACCCGGCGAAAGTCGCGGCTGCGATCAAGCCCGATTACAGCCTCGGCTCCCACGTTGCTGCGCTGGGCGTGGACTTTTCGATCCCCGAGATGGGTGAGAAATTTGCAGACGGTGTGTTTGTCGGTGAGCACGGCAGTTGGAACCGTGAAAACCCGGTGGGCTACAAAGTCATCTTTGTGCCCTTCAGCAACGGTAAACCGGCTGGCGAACCGATTGACTTCGCTACCGGCTTTCGCGGCGATGACGGCAAGACGCGCGGGCGTCCGGTGGGGGTGACGGTGGACCCTAAAGGTGCACTGATTATCGCCGACGACCTGGCCAACACTGTGTGGCGGGTGACGCGTAATCGCTGAACCTTTGCGGGGGGCGCGGGGGGGCCCCCCCGGCGGGGGGGTATTTAAAATAATAGGGAATAGATGGGGGGGTTGAGTTTTGGGGGGGGCGCGCCCGGGGTTGACCCCCGCCCCCCCCC